>NZ_JBKJUM010000164.1:0-9530 GCF_046590655.1 Daejeonella sp. | reverse complement strand
ATGAGTGAAAAAACCATCTTCAAACTTCAACTTCCTACTGACCCACTTTGGGTTAAGAATGTTGTGGAAAGCAATATCGAAGAGATTCTCACTGACCACGCTTTCTGTGAGCAAAAGGCTGCGAGTAACGCTATCACCCTGATAGTGCAAAATCCTAATCTGTCAGATCTGGTACAAGAAATGGCAGTACTTGTGCAAGAAGAGATGGACCACTTTAAGCGCGTTCATGATATAATCATAGCAAGAGGCTTCGTGTTAGGCCGGGAGCGAAAGGATAATTACGTGAACGAACTGATGCAATTTATTATTAAAGGGGGGAGCAGACAGGATCAGCTAATCGACAGGCTGCTTTTTTCAGCAATGATTGAAGCCCGAAGCTGTGAACGATTTAAAGTTATGTCGGAGCATATTGATGACGAAGTACTTTCGAAATTTTATTATGAGCTTATGGTTAGCGAAGCTGGACATTACACCCTGTTTATCGGCCTGGCACGCAAATATGCCGGAGATATCGATGTTGAAAAACGGTGGAAAGAGTTTTTAGCCTACGAAGCGAAAGTGATTCAGAATTATGGTAAAGGTGAGAGTATACATGGCTAAGAGGAACAAGGAATAAAGATCAAGGAACAAGGACACTGGTGGGAGAACCCTACCGTTTAAAGATCAGGAATATCGCGGGTCTTTTGTGAAGCTCAGGGACTTTGGTAATCCAGTCTTTTACCGTTTTAGTCTGCACAAATTCTTCTGCTGATGTGAGATCGCAGGCTATACACACCCGCGTTTCTGGTTTGCAGCTACGTAGAATTTCCTCCAGCATAGGGTTATTTCGGAAGGGGGTCTCAATAAAGATCTGAGTTTGATTATGCCGTTCAGAAAGTGCTTCCAGCTCTTTTATCTTATTTGCCCGCTGAATTTTATCGATAGGCAGATAGCCATGAAATGTGAAACTTTGTCCGCTAAAACCCGACGCCATTAAAGCAAGTAAAATGGAACTTGGTCCCACAAGCGGGACCACCTTTATCCCTCTTTGATGGGCATAAGATACAATCTCAGAGCCGGGGTCGGCCACCCCCGGACTGCCAGCTTCACTCATTAAACCGACATCTTTCCCCGCTAAAAGCCCTGTAAAAAACTCTTTCACACTGCTGTCACGATTGTGTTTCCCATAATCATGAATAATAAGCTCGCTTTGAGGAGTTTTTAAACCCGCTTCCTTTAAAAATTTTCGGGCTGTTTTACTATTCTCAACGATATATTCGTTTATAGTGTTAATCGTATCTGTTAGATAAGGAGTGAAAGACTTCGCTGAAGCGTTTTCAGCCAAAGGCACAGGAATTAGATAAAGAGTACCGTTTGGCATGTGTGTAGTTTTATGTAAAAATAGGTATTTAAAAAAGACTGTTCAGCTCGTTCGCAGGAACAAAGAGCGGAACCACGCCCACAACAACAGGAACGCACACAGCCCCGTGAAGCAGGACGTGATAATAGCAGCCAGGGGTGAAAGAAGCAGTTCTTCGGAAAGAAGCTCTGAGCGGAGCACTGGCGCGGGTGGAAGGCCGTCCAGGATTTACCTCAATTTAGAAAGAGCCTCTCTCAACCTCGGGATCATCTCTTCAATATCCTCCAAAGAACATCCTCCAACCGAAGCTCTAAACCAATTCATCCCAGGATCTGCGCTAAAAGCTGAAAATGGAACAAGACCCACACCGGCTTCATTGATGAGATAAAATACAAGATCGGAACTGGTTTTCAAAAGCTGTCCGCCAGGCGTAGTTTTTCCAAGATAATCGATCTGTATAGTAAGATATATCGCTCCCATAGGCTGGATGGCATTCACGGCAAAACCATCTGATTTCAGCTTCATAACTCCCTGATAAAGTGTATCAAGGCTCTTTTGGATCTTCTCCTTAAAGCTTTCTAAGAACTCATTCCAATCGTCTGTCTGATCAAGAAACTGTCCCGTAGCCACTTGTTCCGGCTTAGGCGACCAGGCGCCAACATGTCCGATAATAGTTTTCATTTTACTCATGATATGCTCAGGGCCAAAAGCCCATCCAACACGTACACCTGTAGCAGCCAGGCATTTGGAAATACCGTCAATATAAATAACGCGTTCCTTCAGTTCAGGTCGTAAGGTAACGGGATCATAATGTATCTGCCCGCCAAAAGTGAGCTGCGAGTAGATTTGGTCGTACATGATGTAAAGAGGCTTTTCATCGGCCGGTCGGCTTTTATTTTCCTCAATTACCAGATCGCATATCTCTTCAAGATCCATTTTGGAAAACATTGTACCTGTCGGATTTAAAGGCGAACAAAGGGCAAGAAGTGTAGCGCCTTTTAAATGAGGCTTTATATCAGCTGCATTAGGCATAAAATTGTTGTCCGCTGATGTAAGAACTGGCACATCTATCGCGCTAGTAAAGCGGCAGTAATGATTATTATTCCAGGATGGAGTTGGGTAAACAACCTTATCTCCCGGATCGATCAAACTCATAAAAAGTCCGTAAATAAGTGGGCGCGAGCCCCCTGAAACCTGTATTTGTTTTGGGCTGTAGTCCAAGCCAAAATTGGTTTTGATAAAAGAGGAAATACTTTCACGCAATGAAGCCACGCCCTCTGCTGGCGGATAGTTCGTCTGGTTCATCCGGTAAGCTTCCATGATATTCTCAGTAAGCTTTAGCGGTATTGGAAAGATATTGGAATCAAAATCACCTATGGTTAAGTTGGCAATTTGATGGCCTTGTTTTTTTAGCTCATTAATTTCACCGGCAATTTTTATTATTTCAGATCCCTCTAAGGTGTTTGCTATTTTAGATATATTCATGGTACGTATTTCCGGGCGGCACTCCGCCAATAATTATTTATAAATTTTAAGCTAGAAGATCTGCAATTGCTTTGTCAACCTTTTCAAATCCAAAATTTTTAAGGTTTGCCTTAAAAGCATTAAAGATCTCTTCATTACACAAATTTCCAATACTCCCTTCATGTGTATGATTAACCATGGTTGGCGCTTTGAACTCACCCATTTCTATCAGGGAGCCTACGTTTTTATATGCTTCCCTGAAGGGCACTCCTTTTAGCACCTCTGCGTTAACCGCTTCCACACTGAACAGGTAGGCATATTTTTCATCTTTTAAAATGTCTTCTTTTATTCGGATTGATTGCAGCATAAATGCCGTCATTTCAATACACTCGTTTAAGGACCTGAATGCTGGAAAAAGATTCTCCTTAAGCAATTGCAAATCTCTGTGATAACCAGAGGGAAGATTAGTAGTCATCAGGGCGATCTCATTCGGCAACGCCTGGATCTTATTACACCTGGCACGGATCAGCTCAAATACATCCGGGTTTTTCTTATGTGGCATAATGCTTGAACCCGTTGTGAGCTCGTCCGGAAAGCTTATGAATGCAAAGTTCTGATTAATAAACAAACACGCGTCCATTGCCAGTTTAGCCAATGTTGCTGCCAAAGAGGACATCGCCTGAGCAAGGATCCTCTCTGTTTTTCCTCTTGCCATCTGGGCGTAAACCACGTTATAGTTAAGGGAATCAAAACCCAGCAATTCGGTAGTCATGGTTCTGTTTAAGGGAAAAGAAGAGCCATAACCTGCAGCGGATCCCAGTGGATTTTTATTACAAATTTTCCACGCAGCCAGCATCAGTTCCATATCATCGGCAAGACTTTCGGCATATGCGCCAAACCATAAGCCAAAAGAGGACGGCATTGCTATTTGCAGATGAGTATAACCCGGGAGCAATTTTTCTTTATGTTCTTCGCTCTGAACTATCAACTGATCGAAAAGAATTTCTGTATTGTTTACCAATTTCTGGATCTCCGAACGAAAGAATAGCTTAAGGTCAACTAAAACCTGATCATTGCGTGAACGGCCGCTATGAATCTTCTTTCCTGCTTCCCCAATCCTCTGAGTGAGCAGAAACTCTACCTGTGAATGCACATCTTCAACAGAAGGCTCAATAACAAATTTCCCTTCCTGAATATCCCTGTAAATATTTTTCAATTCGCTCTGGATCTGAACAAGGTCGGCTTTTTCGATAAGTCCGATACTTTCCAGCATTTTTGTATGAGCAAGCGAGCCAAGAACATCAAAAGGCGCCAGCAAAATATCCATTTCACGGTCATTGCCAACTGTAAATTTATCTACAGACTTTTCTGTAGTGGAATTTTTTTGCCAAAGCTTACTCATGCATGCTGAAATTTGTAAAATACTGCTCTTTTATGCTTTCCCATTCAGACCGCAAAATACTGTAATAAACTGTGTTCCGGATATACCCCTCGTGCAATTTAATATGTTCTCTCAACACACCCTCACGCGTAGCGCCGATTCCCAGGATTGCCTGGCGCGAACGGTGATTGCGTTCATCTGTCTTTAATTCGATTCGATTCAGACCCAATCTCTCAAAACCGTAAGTCAGAATCAGAAATTTCATGTCTCTGTTGAGACCGCTACCCTGAAAATCACTGCCAATCCAGGTCCAGCCGATTTGTCCGCGTTCATCTCTCCAGGAAATATCTGCCAGCCTGGTACATCCCGCAACCTTTCCAGTCATTTTGTCGACGACAACCCAAATAGCGCAAAGCCCGTTCATACGATCAGCGGTGGCACTGGCAATATATTTTTTCAACTCTCCGGGTTTTGACAGGTCCAAAATCCCGAAGATCCATAAAGATTCTTCATTGGCAATCTCCTGAAGAGCGGCTTCATCATCTTTTGTAAGTGGCCTGAGAAGCGTTCTTTCACTTTCAAGACTTATGTTCAGATCGGGTATCATAGTATTTTTGATAATAATTCGATGTAAAGGCTTATACCTTCTTTTATTTCAGTTTTATAAATAAATTCATCTGCCATATGCGATCTCGCAGAATCTCCCGGGCCCATTTTAAGAGATGGAATATCTAAAAGAGCCTGATCACTCGTGGTAGGAGAACCATAGGTTTCCCTACCCAAGGAAAGGCCCGCTTTCACTATCACATGATCCGGACTTATTGATGATGCTTTCAGCCGTGTTGATCGGGGGGTGACTTCACAACTAACGTGCTGACGGATTATCCTCAACACCTCCTCATTTTTGTACGCATCTGTAACCCGTACATCAACAGTAAATTTGCAGGTAGCAGGTACAACGTTATGTTGCGCACCGGCCTGGATGATAGTAACACTCATTTTAACCGGCCCAAAGAGTGGAGATTTTTTTGGGAACTCGTAGGTCCTGAACCAGTTAATATCTTGTAAGGCTTTGTATATCGCATTGTCGCCTTCATCCCTTGCTGCATGACCAGCCCTCCCCTGCACAGTGCAGTCAAGCACCAATAAACCCTTTTCGGCGATGGCCATCTGCATCAGCGTAGGCTCACCAACAATGGCAAAATTAAGTTCGCCAAGTTCTGGCAGAATAAGTTCAAGCCCGTTTTGGCCGGAAATTTCCTCTTCAGCTGTAAGCGCCAGACAAAGATTATATTTCAAATCCTGCTGCTCATAAAAATGCAAAAACACTGCACATAATGAAACCAGGCAGCCCCCCGCATCGTTACTCCCCAGACCATATATCATATCGTCTTCTATGTCAGCAGATAACGGATCCCGAGTATACCCTGAGTTGGGCTTAACAGTATCGTGATGTGAGTTCAGAAGAATGGTGGGTTTTTCCTGATTAAAAAACTTATTAAACGCCCAAATATTATTCTGCTTCCGGAAAGTTTTGACAGACTTCTCCTGAAGGAAAGCCTCGATTGCCAGTGCAGTCTTATCTTCTTCTCTGCTAAATGAGGGGATGCTGATTATCTTCCTAAGCAATTTTATACTATCATCGACAAAAAATGTAGTCATCACTTCGCCTTAGTATATAATTCACCTGCTTTTAAAGCTGATAATTTAATCCCTTTAATAAGCGAAGAACTGAATCCCTGGTGTTCCATCTCATTTAATCCTGCAATGGTGCATCCTTTCGGTGACGTAACTTTATCGATCTCATGCTCCGGATGACTGTTTTGAAGCAGTAAAAGATCAGCAGCCCCTTTGGCCGTTTGAACTGCCATCTTCAGGGCTTCATCAGCATGAAAACCAATCTCGATACCACCCTGGGAAGCTGCCCTGATAGCCCTTAAAAAGAAAGCAACACCACATGCGCATAAAGCTGTTGCAGAGGTCATCAAATCTTCGTTTATTTTTATAACAGCGCCCACTGTTTCAAACATCCTGGTAACCTCAGCAATATTTTCAATGCTCGCATTGTCGGAGGCGATGCAGGTCATAGATTGGCCGATAGCAATTGCAGTGTTCGGCATCACACGTATTACCTGGACATCGTCCCCCAGTTTAGCTTTGATATCAGCACAGTTAACACCGGAAATTACTGAAATGACGACATGCCGCTTGGAATCGATAGCACCATTGATCTGGCTGAGCAGTGTATCGAGCTGCTGGGGTAATACTGCAAGAATAATGAATGACGAATTTGCAACAGCATCTGAATTATGAATACTCGTGATGAATCCCTTTTTGGCATGCTCAGCTAAATGTTCAATCCCCCGACGGGTAAGTGTTATATCCCCGGGCTTGGAATACTTTGCTTTAACCAGTCCCCTGGCTAATGACATTCCAATATTCCCACTACCTAATATTGCTATTTTTCTCGAGTTGGCCATTATTTCTCTGTTTTTAACCGGGTTCCAAATGTTTTATCTTTAAGCTGAGGTAAGGCATCTGCTTTCCCTATGCAAACTTCGTTAAGGCCCTTGCCAATGGCCTCAAAAGCATTATCCAGCTTGGGTATCATGCCTGAATGAATCATGCCTTCCTTTTTTAGTTCCTTGTATTCTTCTGCGTTTATGTATTTAATAAGTGATGATTCGTCATTCACATCCCTTAGCACCCCGCTTTTTTCAAAACAGTACACCAGGGAAGTCGTGTATAACCCCGACAAGGAAACCGCGATAACGGACGCTATCGTATCAGCATTCGTATTTAGCAGCTGGCCGTTTCCATCATGGGTTATTGCAGAGAATACAGGTGTAAATCCGGCCTGGACTAATTTATAAATTGCCTGAGCATCTACTGAACTATCATCCAGGTCGCCCACAAAACCGTAATCGATTTGCCTGCCATCCGAAATTAATTTTAAGGGCCTCTTTTTCGCGCGAATGATATTCCCATCCGCACCGGTTAATCCAATTGCATTACAATTCTGCTTCTGCAAGCCGGCTACTATGTTTTTATTTATCAGGCCAGCGTATACCATGGCTACAACTTTGAGAGTTTCTTCATTCGTTACCCTTCTTCCCTCGATCAGCTCAGATTCTACACCCAGGTCCTTTGATAGTTTAGTAGCTAGTTTTCCGCCGCCATGAACGAGTATCTTATTTCCTTTGAGTTCAGCAAAATCAATTAAAAAGCTTTCAAGCTGAACGGGATCGTCAATGATATTGCCGCCGATCTTAATGACATAAAGGGTGCTCATTTTAAGGCCTCCAGCATTTCTTTAAGCACAGCCTGCGCCGCCCAGGTTCGGTTGCCTGCTTCCTTGATTACAAGTGAATCGGGACCGTCAAGTATTTCTGCAGAAAGTTCATAATCCCGTCTAACAGGCAAGCAATGCATTACTTTAGCACTATTCGTTCCTTCAAGCTTTTTATGAGTGATCATCCATGATTCAGCGCCAGCCAATGTCTTACCATAATCCTGATATGACGACCAGTTTTTGACATATACAAAATCCGCACCTTTCAAAGCCTCATCCTGATCCGTTATGATTGTAGCACCCGGAGTGAATTTTTCAGCCAGTTCAAAACCCGGCGGATGAGTAATTACAAAGTCTACCATGCCTTCGGCCTGTGCTTTACACATCCACTCTGCAAAAGAATTTGGTACTGCCTGGGGTAATGCTTTTACATGAGGTGCCCAGGTTAAAACAACTTTAGGCTTTGCTGTCTTTTTATGCTCTTCAATAGTGATTAGATCAGCAAAGCTCTGCAAAGGATGCAAGGTTGCGCTTTCCAAACTGACAACCGGTACACCACTGAATTTCACAAACTTCTTAAAAAGGCTTTCACTGTAATCCTCTTCCCGGTCCTGAAGTTTTGGAAATGAACGGAAGCCCAAAATATCGCAATACTCGCCCATTACGGCTGCAGCTTCACGGATGTGTTCCACTGTCGAACCATTCATCACCACACCGTCTTCTGTTTCCAATGCCCAGCCTTCTTTGTCAAGGTTCATTACCATAACATTCATTCCAAGATTCAAAGCCGCCTTTTGAGTGCTCAAACGGGTGCGTAAGCTTGGGTTAAGAAACACCAGGCCAATAATTTTATCCTTGCCCAGCGACTTATGAGCAAAGGGATCGGCTTTTTGAATTAATGCCACTTCAATAAATTTTTTCAGATCAGTTACATCATCAACTGAAGAAAATAGTTTCATAATACGAAGTTAAAAGAAAAAAAATAGGCCCCATTCTTTGATAGATCTGGAAACCGTTTAGCATAAAAACTAAGAAACTCTCGTTTCAAATTTACCCTGAAGTTCCAGGTTGAATGCTTCTAAAAATTGCTCTGCATGAGTCTTAGTTAAATTTAATGCAGGCAGCAGCCGTATAACATTCGGTTTTGCTTCTCCCGTAAAGATACGATGTTTGAAAAGCAAATTGTTCTTGACGTGGCTCAGCTCTTCTGGCAGTTCAATACCGATCATCAATCCTCTGCCCCTAACTTCTTTGACCTGATCAAACTTCTTTAACTCTGCGATCAGGAAATTCCCTACTTCTTCCGCATTCTGCATCAGGTTGTCCTGTTCCATTATTTCGAGCACGGCCAAACCCGCCGCGCATGCAAGGTGATTTCCGCCAAAAGTTGTTCCCAGCATGCCATGCCATGCTTTAAATTTGGGTGCTATAGAAATTCCTCCAATAGGAAAGCCATTGCCCATACCTTTGGCCATGGTGTAGATATCGGCATCTACGCCGGCATGATCGTGAGAGTAAAATTTACCGCTCCGGCCATAACCGCATTGCACGCTGTCCGCAATAAAAACGGAATCGTATTGATCACACAGCGATCTGATCTTTTGCAGGAAATTGTCTGTGGCTACTTTAATCCCTCCCACCCCCTGAATTCCCTCAATTATCACTGAGGAGATCTCATTACCGTGACCCTTGAAAGCCTGCTCTAAAGCGGCCTCATCATTATGTGGAAGGAATATTACATTGTCTGTTTGATTAACCTGTGCAACTATCTTAGGATTATCTGTAGCCGCAACTGCTAAAGAAGTTCTGCCGTGAAAAGCACCTCTAAAAGCAATGATCTTCTTGCGGTTATTGTAAAAAGATGCAAGCTTTAATGCATTCTCATTTGCCTCTGCGCCCGAGCTGCATAAGAATAGTTGGTGTTCAACCTTACCGGATACCTGGCCTAGTTTTTCTGCCAATTGAACTTGAAGTGGAATCTTTACAGAGTTTGAATAGAAGCCGACCTTGTTTAATTGGTCGGAAATCCTCCTAACATAATGAGGGTGAGTATG
>NZ_JBKJUM010000074.1:0-14803 GCF_046590655.1 Daejeonella sp. | reverse complement strand
GGGGCAAATTCATAGCCGCCGCTGCCAACATACAAATCCATATCGCCATCATTGTCTGTATCGAGAAACTCGGCAGCAGTATCTTCACACAATAAATCTGCAGCCAAAGCTCCCGATGGCTTATTTACAAATCCTCCATTTACCTGCTGGATAAAGATTCCACCTGCCTGGCCAGCGGCCCCACCGATAAATAAATCTTCCCTGCCATCTCCATTCACATCTGCTTTAGCCATGCAGGGTCCCTGGCGGGATAGGTAGTTGGGCATTAATGTCTGAACGGTGAAATCATTAAAAGGATTTTCTTTATGGGCATAAAATATGGAGGAAGCATTTACAAAATAATTTTCCTTTGTTGGTATAGGATTAAACTGCAAATTTGAAGCTGCGTTTTTCTGATCTACTAATAAAGTTTGATTTGCCTTGACATTTACAAGCTTCTGGCTCTTATCATTCGGCCAAACAACCAGAAGTGAATCAATAATTTTATTGCTGCCAATTCCGAAATTTAAAATCGGATCGACTGCTGACTGAAAACCGCGAACAGGAATTTGCTCCTGGTAATACTTAACACCCTTGCTATATAAAATAACTTTTGTACCTATTCCCCAGGAGTTTTTCGCGTTACCTTTAAGTTTGATGCGGAGGTAATTATTTTGATTTAACAGTTCATTATTATTTCTATAAACCCCAGCATACTCATTGGTATTATTTACCACTAAATCCATGTCGCCGTCATTGTCAAGATCAACATATGCAGCTCCAGCTGAAACCCCTTTTTGATCAAGACCCCATTCTGCGCTTTTCTTTTCAAAACGATCGTTGCCCTTATTTTGAAAAATATAATTTGATATGACACTCGTTGGCATTTTTTCGATGTATTCTGAAACAACTATTTGACTGCCCTCTTGTCTCTGTCTGATCGTGCGATCTACAGTATATTTCAGAAAGTCCATATCCGTATAATCTTTCACATAACCGTTGGTTATGAAGAGATCCTTATTACCATCATTATCGAAATCGGAAAATAAAGCGGCCCAACTCCAATCTGTATTGGAAACTCCTGCGAATTGACCGATCTCAGTGAATGTTCCATCGCCGTTATTTTTCTGCAGCATATTTCGGCTAAACTGGTAATAGAATCCCTTTTCAAAGAGAAACTGCATCTTATCGAAATTCTCTGCCCCGGAGTGCATCTTTTGCGTCTTGTTGTCCTCTGGTAGCATATCGAGGGTAACAATATCAGTAAGTCCGTCATTGTTATAATCAGCTACATCAGACCCCATCGAATACATCGATATCTGATCCATGCTTTCGGTTAGCTTATCAGTGAATGTTCCATTACCATTGTTAACAAATAGATTATCACGCTCATTAAAATCATTGGAAACATAAATATCTAACCACCCGTCGCTGTTAACATCAGAAATCCCTACACCCAGGCCGAAGGTAAGTACATTGGAGGTTATCCCTGCTTCCGCGCTAATGTTCTTAAAATATCCATTATCATTTCTATACAACTTGTTCGCAAAATCAGGGTTCTGCTGGGTTCTTAAACTTGTATTTTCCTGTACCCCTGTTGTATATTCTTGTAAGGAGTGGTTGATCAGGAACATGTCCAAATCCCCATCCTTATCGAAGTCGAAGAATGACGACTGAGTTGAATAACCCCCATCGTCAAGTCCATACTGAGCGGCTTTATCGGTAAATGTCAGATCACCGTTATTAATGAAAAATAAATTTTTACGTCTTTCAGCAATTATATCTGCTGATCTGTTTATATAGATATCCAGGTTACCATCTCCGTTAATATCTACCATGGTGGCTCCGGTACACCATCCCTGCTTTTCAGATATACCACTCTTCTGCGTTATATCTTCAAATTTAAAATCTCCCTTATTTAAAAAAAGGCGATTTTTAACCATGTTACCGGTAAAGAGAATATCTTGCAAACCATCATTATTGATATCCCCTATGGCAACTCCGCCGCCATTATAGAAATAGGAGTACTTCAGCACATTCATTTCATCACTTTCATCAAGGATATTTCGAAAGTCGATACCAGTCTGCCCTTCACCGAGTTTAGAAAAGAGTTTTAGTTTTTCTTTGGAACAGGCAGTAAAAAGAATGGTGATAATAAGAATAATTAGTTTACTCCGGAATATTATCATATTGTGCATCTAGGTTTTTAATATAACCGGAATTGGATGCAATTCATATTGCACCCAATTCTTCCATGTGAAAGTACGAACTTTTCCTACGTTGCCAAAGGAGGACCTCCCGGAATCATTACTTGCTGGCGGGTTGCTATAGTCGTATTTCGCATAGCAGTAAATTGACCAGCAACTGCGGGGCGGGCATTTGCGCCCAGGCCTTGTGCAACAGGCAGCAATGTCAAACCTTTTTGGATTGTTGATATTAACTATTTACCGCTGACTGGAACAATCGCATCCCATTGCGGTCCGCTTATTCCATTCAGATCCCATGCTATTCTTCCTGCACGAAGTGTCAGTTCAGCTTCCAATTTTTTAGTGCCATTTAACACAGACCCGCGTGCATCCATATATCCGAATTTTCCATCCCTAAGGTTGAACACAGTAACGTCAGCCTCGGCACCTACACTAAGATTTCCTAATTCCGGATGTTTGATTACCTGCGCCGGATTCCAGGTTGACCGTAAGATCACATCCTGAATTGACATGCCCATAGCCAGGAACTTTGACATCACATTTGCCATATCTTTCATACCTGCATTTCTGCTGCTCCGGTACAGGTCTGTGCTAATGGTGTTTGGCAGGAAACCTTGTTTAATCGAGTTGATGGCAGTGCCCCAAACGAATGCTCCTCCTCCATGGCCTACATCGAAAATTCTTCCGCTTTTCTGGGCTTCAAAGATGAAAGGCTTTACTTTATTATTTGCATCCACAACAGACTCTCGTCCGCCAGGCAAAGCATCTGTAGCTGCACCACCTGAGTAAGTATGCGTAAATATATCACCCGGGCGAAAGTGTTTCATGAAAAGCTCTTCGATAGATAATTTGGGAGTGGCTGAACCAAAATCTACTATTATAGGTTTATCGGTAAGCTTCCCGGCCGCAATAGCACGGTCAACCGGCGTAAAACTATGGCCCTGATAATGATGAGCCTTAATGCCGACTATAATATCCGGGTACTCTTTCATAACGAATGCCGTAGCTACGGGATTCATGTCCGTAGTATCCTGGGCATGTACAGTTCCTAACATACCATTGCCTGCAATACTAATAAACGCAAGAACACGTGTCTGGGAATTATCTATGGTTTGTTTCTTAAATGTATGGAAGTCTCTCCAGCCGGATGAACCGGCATCTACCATAGTGGTTACACCAGAACGGAAAGAAAAATCATCAGGTGCTACACTACCAAAGCCGTTGGTAATTCCAAAACCGGTGAAGCCTGGTTCTTGTGTACCAGCAAATACGTGGACGTGCATATCAATAAATCCCGGTGACACATAAAAGCCGGTGGCATCAACCGTTCTTTTTGAAGTATTAGCAGGGATATTAGCCGCTACACGTAAAATTTTACCGTCTTTAATTGCAACATCCATTTTGGAATTGATATGATTCTTGGGATCAATTACATGCCCGCCTTTTAAGAGAATATCAATCTCCTGTGCATGCAGGCTGAAAGCAAAAACCGTTAAAACAAGGGAACTAAGGAACTTCAGAGATCCTGGAATCATATTATCTAATTTTAGCATACTGTTCAATTCTATTTAACTTGTGATGAAAATTTATTTACAGGGACTAATCTTACCAGAAGTCCATTATCTTCAGTTAAGATATATAAAAATTGATCCGGTCCGAGCTTTACATCTCTAACCCTGCCGATATTCTCAAGTAGTCTTTCTTCATGACTAAATGCGTCATTCTTTAAAACTGTACGATATAACATCTTGGCGGCAAGTCCGCCAATAAAAACATTCCCATTCCATCCTGGATACCGGTTCCCGTAAACGAAGTCCAGATCACCCGGGGCAATAGCATAATGATGGACCGGAGCTACAACGCCCTCACGAAAAGGACTTTCAGAAATGATAGAACCATTATATTCAAGGCTATGTGAAACCAAAGGCCAACCGTAGTTTGCACCAGATTTAATCACGTTTAGCTCATCGCCGCCCAACTCACCAAATTCGGTGGAAAAAATTCTTCCGGTCTTTGGATCACGAACCAGCCCTTCATGTACCCGGTGGCCATATGAATATATCTCTGGCAGTGCACCTTTTGTTTTTACAAATGGGTTGTCTGAAGGGATAGAACCGTCTTCATTAAACCGCATTGTCTTCCCATCGGGTAAACTTAAATCCTGAGCAGTAGATCGACCCCCTTTTATCCCAACAGTAAAAAATACATGTCCATTGTTATCGAAAGCAATTTTGCTTCCATACCATTCTCCATTTCCTTTGAACGGCCCGGCTTTATACAGAACCTTGTCCTCCATAAGTTTATCCCCTTCAAGTTTGGCTCTCATTAATACTGAATACCCTGGTTCAGTCCCGCTGGCATCTGTATAATATGAAATGTAGATAAGCTTATTCTGACGGAAATCAGGATGCAGTTTTATATCACGCAGGCCCTTCGGAACATTTCCACCAATTGGATTGGGCTGTACCTTTCCGTTACGTACGATGGCAAGACGGCCTCCCCTCTCTGCAATAAGAACTCGGCTATCAGGTAAGAATACCATGCTCCAGGGTCTGACTAAGCTTTTGACAACCGTGTCAACCATAAAAAGCTGAGACTCAGAATTGGTAACATTCGTTAATTTAGCTGGCAACACAAAATATTGGCTTACAAGTTTAGAATCAATACGATAGTTTTTTAAGGGCAGTACAGGGCGCACTTTTACAATAGCTGCAGAGCCCTTCTTTGCAAACTGGCGGATATAGGCGATGAGTTGCCATCGTTTCTCGTCAGAGAGCGCTGCGGCGAAGGCAGGCATTGAACGGCCCCTGCCGGTAGTCAATTTCCAGAATAGTGCGCCCTCAGTTTGTGCCGCAACTTCTTTACTATGGAAGTTAGCTGGCTCAATTTTGAATTTGCCTGGAGATCCATCGCCCAAGCCATTTGGACCATGGCATGATACACAAAATATATTATACAGCTTCTCCCCTTCTCTAAGCACGGGAGGGCTGGCTGTAAACGGAATCTTCAGAGTATCGGCTGATGCTGGAGCTTTCCAGGGCTCCTGAAAATTTCTGGTTGTGGTAAATGACGAGATTAAAAAGCCGAAGAAACCACCCAGGATATATAAATATGATGCTTTTCTCATTAATATCTATGTTGAAATCTATAGCAGGGTAAGATATCTACAAGTAACGGCAAACAAGTATAAACCAAAAAAAACTTAATATCAAGACCAGGTAAAAGCTATTTATAAGCTTCCCCCCTTTCAATAACTGCCTCCTGCAACTTCAGCCTCTCCTATTTCAAAAAGGTAAACTAGATACTCCCATCGATTTCGCGCTGATCGGACTTATTTTTACCTCAACCGCGACTGATATTCAGAAATCACGTCCTTATAGGTATTTAATAGTTTGTCCCATGGATAATAAGACTCGTCATAACCTGCCCGCATTTTTAGATTTTACCCCAAAAATATTTTCCTTACAAACCCACTTGGAGTAAGATAAATATACTAATAATTGCAGATAGAATATAATTTAAGACACTAATCCTCTGACTCAAAATTGTATAACTTATCAGGGCAAAGTGAGTACGGCGGAGTATACCGACATTTTGTAGCAATTTCAACATCAATTGAATTAATATCCTTAGTTTCGCGTAAAAATCCCGTTTGCATATTTTATTGACCAAATATAAACAGACTGGAACTGGGCTTTCAACCTGAATAATTCGCTGATCAACATTTTAACGCGATCGGAAAAAACAAGGTATTTTTACATCATTGGACAAGACCATATCACTGTTACAATCAACAGAATCCATTGATGAATTAAAGATGGTATATTAATTGCATTTTAAATATGGTAGGTTCCAGATATGAAGAATAAAGAAGGACTTGAATCGGCATTCTTTTGTGTGCCCGATATTACAGGATTCACAAAATTTATTGCCACAGCAGA
This sequence comes from Daejeonella sp., assembly GCF_046590655.1. GTDB lineage: Bacteria > Bacteroidota > Bacteroidia > Sphingobacteriales > Sphingobacteriaceae > Daejeonella. The sequence continues at coordinate 8,676 of NZ_JBKJUM010000074.1, read as the reverse complement.
TATTGCATTCGCCCGCGAAGTTATTCCTACGTTACTGCGAAAGCTGATTGAATGTAATGTCTTGAAATTGAGAATTGGAGAGATAGAAGGCGACGCGATTTTCTTTTATAAAACAGGTCGACTGCCGGCTGTAGGCCGTGTAGCCGCACAGTGTACAGCACTTTATACAACGTTCTCCGATTTCATAAAGTCTATAAAAGAGAATGACCCGGAAAACTATGAAAAATATCTCGCAGACAGCCAGTTAGGCTTAAAGATTATAATCCATTATGGACAGATCAGCCTCCACAATATAAAAGGCAGAATTAAACTTCTGGGGCAGGATGTAATTATAGCCCACAAACTTTTGAAGAACAAAATACCGGATTACAATTATATTCTTCTTACCGATAAATACTTGTCCAAAATAAAGGACAGGGACAATTTACAGCAATGGTTCCATTGGGAAGAACTCCGTTCAGGTGCTGAAAGCTACGAGTTTATTGGCGACGTGGGTTACCGTTTCATTACACTTGATGAGATGGAACATTTGCTTGACACGGAAATAGCATCTCTACTTAAGCCTAATAAGAAAACAGCATAATTACTACAAATCCGACTGCACAGAACACCATTCCAAACATAAATATATTATACGACCAGCTTAAATAATTGTATTTGCGTACAAGTACACTGCCCAGGTAGAAAATATCAACACTCATGCTGTCATACAATTCGTCTTTTTGCTCTTTCAGGGCTTTAATCTTATTTACAAACTCCCGTAATTCAAGCTGAGCAAAATTTCCAAAGAACAGTATACTACTGTCTTTTTTACTTAATTCATATTTTTCTTTACTAGTTACGTTCGGCCTTGCTGACAAAATAGCGAAGACGACTGCCAGCAGACTGGTCAGTAATAGAAAGGCCATTGGGAACACAAAACGCACACTGCTGAATTGATTCTCGCTTGAGAAAGTAAACCCTGTTCCGAAAAGGGTGATAACGATAGAAATGATGATCGTATTTATGCTGATCATCATATTGGCTTTATTATCTGCAATAGATGTAAGGCTTATATGATAGGCATAAACCGACCTATACAGAGTTTCGATCCCCCGGCCATCTTTAATCGGTTTTAATTTTGCTGCTTCGTCAGCTTTTTTAACTTTGGTTTCAAACTTGTCGATTTTACCGCGTTGTTTTAGAATATTTTCCTCCTTTTGCTCATTATAATTCAGTACGGCATACTCGGTTTTAAACTGGGTATCGAGCAAAAACTGGAGCTGAATTTTAGCCCATTCCTCTTCGGAATAGGTTTTCTGTAGAATTCTTTCCCATTCGATGCGGAGAAGGTCAGCACGATGTTCAAAACTCTTGTTGCCGAGATTTATGTAATCTGCATCGTGAAGTATTTCCTGCAATGAGCCGTCTGGTACTGTCCTGTATTTAGTAGAGAGTATCAGGGACTCAATCTCCTTAATATCTTCGTCGGCGTAATTTCCTTTCAAATACTCCTTCATAAACTTCACGCTTTCCTCTTCATGATTATCATAAGCATTCACGTACCCTGCATCATGAAACAACGCTGCAAGAAGTAAAACTTCATAGTCACGGCTTGTTAAGTTGTACGACTTAGAAAGTTTCTTACATGCTTTTACTGTTTCAGCGGTGTGATTATAGTTGTGATATACATAGTCTCCGGGAAGCTTATCTTTAAATAAGTTGAATACATACTCCGCAGCTTCTTTCACAATGGTATTATTTTTCATATACAAGTTCTGTTAATTCTTATGCTTAATAGTAAAAACTATGCCATCATGCGTTAATAATTTTATTTTAACTACATACTTTTGGTATGATTATGGCAAACCAACGATACTGAAATTAATAAATTATGATTAGAATTTCTACGCTTTGGGCATTTATCCTATTTGCATCGTGTAATAATCCTGTTGACGACGCCAAAATACCTGTTGATTCGCAAAAAACCAAAGTTATATCTCCAAAGAATAATAAGATTCATGAACTACCTGCCGAATTAAACGAAATTTCAGGGATCACGTTTTTGAGTGATACTGTCTTGGTTGGCATACAGGATGAGGAAGGTATTCTATACTATTACAACCTCGCTCAAGATAAAATTATCAGGAAACAAATCTTTGCCGGGTCTGGTGATTACGAAGACCTTGTGAAAGCAGGTAATGATATGTATGTACTAACTAGTGAGGGTGTCTTGTCACAGATCAAAAACTTTGCTTCTTCCAATCCAATCTTAACAACGATCAAAACACCCTTCAGCAAAAAGAACGATACTGAGGGAATGGCTTACGATGCAAAAAATCACCGGCTGCTTATTGCTCCGAAAGAACTCGGTTTAGATGCTAACGAAACAACAAAACAAATTTATGGTTTTGACTTAAATACGATGAAATTTCAGACCAAACCCGTATTTTCGATTCGTCTTGACGAAATATCATCTCAATTTAGTGGAAGCGCTCTGGAGGAAAGCTCGAAGAAGTTTTTAAAAGCAATTGGGAATCGAAATATGAATAAGGTATTTCGATCCTCTGCTATCACAGTTAATGAAAAAACGGGTGAAATATTTGTTCTTTCGTCTTTGAACGGACTTATAATCATATTGAATTCAGAGGGTACACTAAAAAAGATTATTCAGTTTTCTGGCGCAGAATACAAGCAGCCGGAGGGCATCGCATTTGCACCGAATGGAAAACTTTATATCTCCAATGAAGGCAGCAAATCAGGCATAGGAAATATTATAGAACTTACACATGAAAATTAATTTTTACAGAGCCACACTCTTTATACTAATTATAGCAATTTTTCAAGCTTGTACCAGCTTGAAGCCCTTTTATGATAAGACTCAGCTCAACTGGGAAGCAGCCAAAGCCCCTGATTCCCTGAAGTTAAAATATTCGGTCTGGTTGTTTGGCGATGGAGGTGTACCGGACAAAGAAGCTCAGGAACCCGTATTAAAGCTTTTGCAAGCTCAAGTCTTCTACCACGACACCACCAGGATGTATCGATTGCCTGACACGGGTGTAGTGAACAATTCGCATGCTGAAGATGTAGTAATTTTTCTTGGAGACAACATCTATGAAACTGGGCTGCCGGAACCAGATGCATCTGACCGCGAGGAAAAAGAGCGCCGGATAAATGAACAGATGAATGTTGTCAAAAATTTTAAGGGGCAGAAGATATTTGTACCAGGGAACCATGACTGGAATGAAAGCCGGGTTGGGGGACTTGCGTCAATACTGCGTCAGGAGCAATATATAGAACAATATCTTAACGCAGGTGATGTATTAATGCCCAGCAATGGCTGTGGCGGTCCAGTCGAAGTCCAGTTAAATAAAGATTTGGTAATAATTGCCATCGATTCGGAATGGTGGCTTACCAAACATGAAAAATCCATTGCACCGGATAATGGATGTACTGTATCATCCAGATTAGAAGTAATTCAGCAGGTTCAGGATATAATCTTACGGAACAGGGGCAAACACATCATTATTGCACAGCATCATCCCTTATTTAGTAATGGGCGTCATGGAGGATATTATACCCTTAAGGATTATCTTTTTCCACTGACCCTTATTCGTGATAATTACTATATACCTCTTCCGGTAATCGGTGCAATTTACCCCCTGATGAGGCAATATGGTATTTCCCGCCAGGATCTATCAAATAAAGACTACCAGCAGTTGAAAAGGGGTTTACTTTCAATTCTGGAAGAGGAGAAAAACGTTGTTATTGCGACAGGTCATGAGCATGCTTTACAGTTTAACAAGTACAAAGATATCAATCATATTATCAGCGGGGCCGGCGCTAAATCTACCACTATGATTAAGGGCAATGACGCATTATTTTCATACGGCGGAGGCAATTTGCAGGGCTTTGCAAGACTTAACTACTATGATAACGGTCAGGCGTGGCTGGAATTCTGGGAGCCAGTGGGTGACGGTTCAACCGGGAAAATTGCATATAGGACGCCGCTTTACGCCATTCCTGCAAAAGCTGATGATAAGACAGCTGAAGAAAAGTTGATCAGTTACACCGATAGCATTAAAACAATAGTGGCCGGTGATAAATTTAAAGCGGGAAAATTCAAACGCCAGCTTTTTGGGGAACATTACAGAGACACCTGGGCAATTCCCATTAATGTAAAGTACCTGGATTTGAATACATTCGGCGGAGGCTTAACGCCAATTAAACTTGGAGGCGGCAAGCAAACTACAAGTCTACAACTACAGGGTAAAGACAAAAATATTTATCAATTCCGAACGGTCGAAAAAAATCCTGCGGCACTTTTACCAGAGGGGTTTTTAAAGACGTTCGCGGAAGATTTTGTACAGGATCAGATTTCATCTGCTCATCCATATGGTGCACTTATAATTCCGGATATGGCAAAAGCAATAGGAATTTATCATACTAATCCAGAATTAGTCTATATGCCTTTTTCAACCTTATTGGGTCCATACATCCAACAAGTTGGAGGCAAACTTGGAATTATCGAGGCGCGACCAGACGAGGATCTTTCAGACTTCAGCTCCTTTGGCAATGCTAAAAATGCAGTGGGCACACCGAAAATGTATGAGAAATTAAAGGATGATAACGACAATGAGGTTGATCAGGAAATGTTCCTTCGATCACGGTTATTTGATATTTTAATTGGCGACTGGGACAGACATGAGGATCAGTGGAGATGGGCAGAGTTCAAGAAGGAAAAAGGGGTTATATACCGGCCGATTCCGCGTGACCGTGATCAGGCATTTACAAAATTTGATGGATTGATTCCCCGCCTGGTAAGCAAAGTATTACCTGACATTCAATCATTTGAGCTGAAGATCGGAAATCCGGCGGAGCTCTCAATTGCAGCCAGGAACCTGGATCGAAACCTTTTAACTGAGTTAACAAAAGAAGACTGGCAGCGAATAGCCGCTCAAATGCAAGCCGATTTAACAGACCAGGTCATCGAAGGAGCCGTGCGTAAAATGCCGGCTGAAGTTTATAGTAGCGCTGGTCAGGAAATCATCACTAAATTAAAATCCAGACGTAGCCAACTTGCATCTGTTGCAGAAGAGTATTACCATATTCTCGCTGATGAAGTTACTATTGCAGGATCAGATAAGAAGGAATATTATCGAGTAGAGCGTTTTGAAAATACCACAAGGATTACCGTTCATAAAATTGACTCTAATGATAATGTAACCCGTCCATTGTATAACAGAACCTTTGTAAATTCAGAAACAAACGAAATAAACATCTATGCTTTGGATGGCCGGGATAGTATATTGATAGACGGTAATTCTGATAATAAGATTAAAGTCCGAGTGGTTGGTGGAGATAAAAAGGATTCCTTTACAGATCTTTCCTCTGGAAGGACATTATATTACGATCTAGAGAGTGAGAATAATTTCGTTTCCGGTGATGCTGCCTTGCGATTGTCAAAAGAGCCGTACGTAAATAGTTACGAGCCAAATTCATTCATATATGATACGAAAGGCTTTGTACCTTCTCTAGACTTCAATGCAGACGACCGGATTTTTATTGGTGGTGGATATGCCGTGAAGCATTATGGCTTTCGGAAAGACCCGGCAAGTTATACCCAAAGTCTTATCGGCAATTATGCACCAAAAACCGGGGCATATTCAATCAAATATAAAGGCGACTTCTATTCACTGTTTGGAAAAAATAATGACATACTTGCCAGAGGAACTTTTAATGGGCCACTATATACCTTTAATTATTATGGCCAGGGAAACTCCACTTTGAACGTTGGGGACGACATTGAATTTTTTCGCGTTAGAACCAAAAACCTGAGCCTTGCTGCATATTATCAGCATCGGTTCACCAAAGCGTTTAGCATTGGAGTTGGTCCCGGATACGAATATTTCCGTGTCGAAAAGCCAGGAAACAGATATATAACTTCTCCAGTATTCCCTGAGGCAGGTGATATTGGTGAGCCCTCAAGGTATGGTACCGTAAGATCTTTTGCGAATATTGACTTTGTGGACAACAAACTTATGCCCTCCTCGGGAGTAAGGTGGTTCAATCAGGTAAACTTTTTTAATGAAATTGGGAATACCAAACACAAATATCTTCAACTGAAATCGGACATCTCTTTCTATGCCACACCAAATTTTAGTTTTCCGGTAACTGTAGCATTTCGTCTAGGCGGAGCTGTAAATATTGGAGATTATAAATTCTTTCAGGCAAATGCCCTTGGAACCAATTCGAATTTACGGGGTTTCAGGAACAACCGCTTTTCAGGACGTTCTTATCTATACCAAAACACGGAGGTGCGCTTTAAAGTCACCTATTTCAGGAATTACATCTTTACCGGAGATATGGGCTTGTTTGGATTTGTTGATTCAGGGAGGGTGTATTCTGATGAATCTGAAGCTAGTACATGGCATAAAGGCTATGGACCAGGAATTTGGTTAAATCTCTATAATAAGATGCTGGTATCGGGAGGTTATGGTTTTTCAAAAGAAGGCAGCTATCTTACTTTAAAAGGCGGTTTCTCATTCTAATTATCATATAAAAAAGGGGTGCACCAAATGGCGCACCCCTTTTTTTGCCGTAAGTAATTACTTGGATTTAACAGAAGCTGTAGAATTGGTCTTTTCGGCAAGGATCAAGGCATTATAAGCATTTACTACACCACCAGACACCGATATCTGGCTTACGGGAACTTTAGTCGAATTACCTTCTTCCCTAATCTTTACTTTCTGATCTACCTTAGTAACCGAGTTCATAATGATATCTTTCACCTGAACGGCTGTAAACTGTGGGTAATATGAACGGATTAATGCAGCCAGCCCGGCTACTACAGGAGATGCCATACTGGTTCCATCATTTTCCTTGTACTTAGAATCAGGCATGGTGGAATTAATTTTAACACCAGGCGCAAATACGTCTACCGATTTACCGCCATAGTTAGAAAATGAAGCAACAAGATCTTCATCATTTTTCCAGCCCGAAGCACCCACTTCAATCCAGCCCTCAGCATTACCCATTGTTACACCTGTGCTGTCAGCAAATAGGCGGTTTGGAACATTGTCTTCTTTTTCTGTGTTCTTCCCATCATTTCCCGCTGCATGAACCAGAAGTACATCTCTGGATACAGCATATTTAACGGCCTCATCAACCACTTTTTTGTCCCATGAATAAGCTTTACCAAAGCTCATATTAATAATCTTAGCACCATTATCCACCGCATACCTAATGGAATTGGCAACATCTTTATCACGCTCATCACCATCAGGTACAGTTCGGAGAGCCATAATTTTTACGTTGTCAGCGATACCTTTGATTCCAAGGTTATTACTCCTTACAGCACCTATGATTCCTGCAACATGCGAACCATGCTCAGCATCAGGTCCTGTTATATCATTATTACCATAAAACTTCTCATAGCTATTTGCATAGTTGTCACCAATTGAATCTTTTCTTGGATCATATTCAAGATTTAAATGGTATTTAATTTGAGTGTCATAATGTTTAATTCCTTCTTCAAGTTCCTGTCTGAACTCTTTGTATGAACTTTTCTTAATTTCCGGCTTTATAAACTTAACGACCTGTGATTCAATATCCCCTTCAGATTTATAATCATTAAAATCAACAATGGTAGGCTCCGTTTTACCCATCTTCACAAGTATTTCATCGAGGTGTTTAAGAATAAGTGTTGTATTCTGGAACCCCATCTTGGCTTGTTGAAGCCTGGCCATGTAATCCGTAACTAATTTTTTGTAAAGTTGAAATTCTTTTCTTTCCTCTTCACTGAAGGGAGTTGAATTAAGAGCAGCTGCATATTTGGGCTGGAGCTTATTAACCAGGCGAACTACTTCCATGTTATCATGATGAACTTTTCCTAAAAAGTTCCAACCATGAATGTCATCTATGTAGCCGTTCTTGTCGTCGTCAATGCCGTTAGCGGCTATTTCCTTGGGATTAACCCACATCACCTGTTTAAGATCCTCATGTTTTTCGTCTATTCCCCCGTCAATAACAGCTACAATAACGGGCTTAGAAGTTTTGCCTTTCAACAATTCATTATAAGCTTTTTCAGTACTGATTCCAAATACGCCATCATTCTTCAGGTCAAGATTTTGCCAATTCTCTTTAGGCTTCTCATCTGCATCGCTCTGAGCGAAAGAAGTAAATGGCAATGCAATGACTGCCACAGTGTATAGTAGTTTCTTAATAAAATTCATTTTGATCAGTTTTTATACAAAGTATGTTCAAGATAACGATTTATATGGCTTAACGAGTATACCAGAAATATTCAATCTGAAATATTACATGTATATACGATCGCGAGATGGTGTTTGGTTCTGTAGCGGTATCAAACTGACAGTAGGATGTTAAAAGAGGTAGAACAAAGCAATCAGTAAGTAAAACTGTACACGGGGCTTGGGTGAGTTAAATGAAAAGGTAAGTGGGTAACTTATGCTAATACATCAGGCTGGTTCGCGATCCACCTCCCTGAGTAAATCCTTCTTACACAAAAAAAAAACTAATTTTTCGAAAGGGGCTTATTTAATCCCGATAGCTATCGGGATGGACACCGACCTTTACTAATCTCAATAACAAAAAAAGCCCAGTACAATGAAGTACTGAGCTTTCTATAAAATTGGGCACCGACCTACTCTCCCACCTGTTACGGCAGTACCATTG
>NZ_JBKJUM010000021.1:0-12525 GCF_046590655.1 Daejeonella sp. | reverse complement strand
CCAATCAGGCCTTCGCGAAGCTACCCCAGAGAAGTCAAGGGAAAACGGGCAAAAGGAAAATATCAGACCTTAACCAACTATAAACGTGCTATTTAGCCCTTAAGTTAATGACATTGGGGTTGGGGGGTGGATAAAACCCAATAACCTAAGACGTATTACATCAATTCCGGCCGGTATTCAAAATGCATAGTATCATAATGGTACCATTTGCCGCCCCATACAAAACCGTGCTTTTCGAAGACCCTGACAATCTTTAATGGAATGCTGTTATTATAGCCAAGCACCACATCTTCATTCTTGCATTTACAATCCCATTGCCAGTAATGGGTGAACTTCGTATTGATATCCATCGTCATGCCGAAGCTGTGCATACTCAGGCGGTTGGTTCCCGCGATTTTACGCCAGTTGAATGTTCCGGCAATTTTACTGAGGTAGGGCGCAAATTCCGGGTATTTATCCAGCTCTGCGGAGATCTTCTCAAATTTTTTATCCGCTCCATATAGAGTGCTTACCATTATCTTCTGCCCTACTAACTTTGGGCACCAGATTATCTCCTTAAGGTTTTCTTTAACCTTATCGGCAGACTCGCCGTAGAGCTTGAGAAAGAATGGCTCTACACGTATCCTGCCGGGATCGTAATTTACAGACAGTGGTATCTGCGCTTTTCGTTTCCGGTACTTATCATGGAACATATCTTCCAGGTCGGGCTCATCAAGGAGCTGCTGATAGGATTTATTCTTAATCCCGTCATCCCACTTCATTCGGGTACCGTCGGTAAATACGATGTGGTTATCCTCAAAACCAATAATGCTTTCTTTATAGTGCCTGATAAGTTTTTTTGCGTTGGTGGGGATTTTTGCGGCGGAGGCAGGTTGAATGATTAGAAGTGAAATAGTAACTAAGATCAGGGAGATGAGTTTTTTCATTGTTGGGGTAATTGGTATTTGTAATGGATATATAAATATATAAATGGAATTGGTAGAACTGAATTGCTGGAACGGGGTTGGTGTAAATGTTACAAGGCTGTTCCCCGATTTAGTCGGGCCTGCCTGCCGGCAGGCAGGGATCTCGTGCAGACGCGGCACAGCTCGCGTCCTCTTAAAATTGAAAATTCCCCAAGGCTCCTAACCACAGCGGAGCGGCTTTAAATTGCAAGACGAAATCCAGGCGAAACGAGCCGGTCGACACCCTATAGCTATCGGGTTGCGGCTGTGGCCGTGTGTCAATGACGAGATCCCCGAATAAATCGGGGAACAAGCTCGCACTGTCAACGGTCCACTATCAACTAACTAAGTACTTCCTCCAAAACCCCCACTGATCTTACCTCCCCAAACCCTTCAATGTGCAGCTGGTAATATATAAGTATTTTCTCCAAAAGCACTTTACGATCCGGGCCGGAGATATGAAGGTTTTGGAGGTTATCGAAATTCGAATTCAGGATGCTGATCCAGATCGCAGTAAATGGCGGTTCGATAATCAGGGGATGCGGGGGCTGTGACTTTGAATAGTTGCCGTCTTTCAGGTCGAACCAGGCAGCAGGGCTTGCAAAACTTTTATCGGGATAGAACCCGAGAAACCGCGTTAAGCGCATCAGAAAGTAAAGGTGAAAGTTTGCGAGGCCTGAATTCAGGCTGTCGAGGATCTCGATAGCGTGAAAAAGGAATTCAAATAATACGTCATCGGGTTCGTGCTGACGTAAGGATTTGTAAAGCACTTCGTTCAGGAACATGGTGATTGAACTCTTCACAATTTCATAGGGTATGCTCTGAAACACTGGCTGGTGGCGTAGTTCTGAAACACGCTGGAGATTACCTGAGGTTTTATGATAAACAATCATATCCAGCAGGTGCAGGGGCTGGAGACTATTTAGCCTGATCTTCGACTTTGGTTTCTTCACACCATTGATCAGGTAAGATTGCAGTCCGAACTTTTCGGTAAAGATCTGCACTACCACACTGCTTTCTGAGTAGTCGGTTACCTTAAAAACAATACCGCGGGTTTTATGGAGCATAAAGGATCTTAGGCAGCAAAATCATGATTGCAACGACCAGGGCAAAAATAGCGGATATCAATACAAGCCCTGCGAAGATATCTTTTATAATACCAGCTTTAGGATTAAACCCGGGCGAAACAAGGTCGACTATTTTTTCGACGGCCGTATTGGCTAATTCGCTTGTAAGCACCAGGGTAATTGCCAGCGCGATCCAAAGCCACTCCCCCGTATCCAGGCCCAAATAATACGAAAGCCCGATTACCGTTACTGCAGCGAAAACCTGAACCCGGAAGTTGATCTGGGTGCGGAAGGTGTGGAGGAGGCCGTGCGCCGCGAAATAGAAACCTCGGAAAAATTTGTTCATGGAATGATCTGTTACCAGTTGCCAGGTACCAGGCTGGACGCAAAAGCATAACGGTTAAGTTTCTAATATACCTATTATACAAACTAAGAACAAAGACCATTGATTTTTACTTTCCATCTTGTCTGCTTAGCCTGGCAACCTGCCTACCGGACAGGCGGGTAACTGAACCGTCTTTCTCTCCGCTTAACTGGTAACTGTTAATGGGTAACCGAACCGACTTTCTCTCCGCTTAGCCTGGTAACTGGTAACTGGTAACTATCAACTCCTAACTCACCATTCCCTTCAATTAACAAAGCTTCTAAATAAGAAATTCGTACTTTTGCCGCCTAGGCTTTTACCTTATTTAAACCGCTGCCCATGTGGAATAACTTTTCCAGGTTCATATTATCCAATCGCATATTAATTCTAGTGTTTTTCTTCGTGATTACAGCCTTTATGGCATGGAAAGCAAGTTTCGTAAAACTTTCATATACGGGCAGTAAGATCTTGCCAATGACGGATTCGGCTTTTATCAAGTATAACAACTTTAAGAGCAAGTTTGGTGAAGACGGCAACATGATGGTTTTGGGAGTAAGCTCTCCGCAACTGTTTAAAAAAGATAAGTTTAACGACTGGCAAAAACTGGGTAATGACCTCGGTAAGCTGGAGGGAATTAACACAGTCCTCTTTATCGGAAACCTTTTAAACCTAAGCAAAGATACCACCAACCAGCGGTTTGTTTTGAACCCGCTCAGCCCTAAGCCAATGGGCAGTGAAGCTGAAATGGATAGTCTCAAAAAGCAGATTTATGATCTTCCTTTTTACGAAGGATTGCTCTATAATAAAGAAAGCCATGCCACACTCATGGCAATCAACTTTGACCATAAGATTCTTAATTCAAACCGCCGGGCGCCAATAATCAAGAGTATCCGGGATAAAGCAAGTGCTTTCAGTACCAAAAATAATATTGAAGTTCATTATTCGGGACTGCCGTTTATACGTACAGCGGTCAGCCAGTTGGTGTCGCGGGAATTTGTGTTATTTCTCGGCTTGTCGATCCTGGTAGCTGCGATCATTCTATTCATTTTTTTCAGAAGATTTTATCCGGTACTGTTTCCCATTCTGCTCGTTGTGGCGGGTGTGATATGGAGCCTGGGAACGCTCGTTATGTTTGGATATGAAATTACTATTCTTACCGGGCTGATACCTCCTTTAATTGTGATCATCGGTATTCCAAATAGTATACTATTGCTGAACAAATATCATAATGAACTGAGAAAGCATGGTGATAAAGCCAAGGCTCTTCACGTTACAATCCTGAGAATCTCTGAAACAACCCTGATAGCTAATATTACAGCAGCGATTGGTTTCGGCGTTCTCTATTTTACCGGGAGCGCATTACTTGTGGAATTCGGCCTGGTTGCTGCCCTAAATGTCATGGCGACCTGGTTCATCTGTTTATGCCTCATCCCTGTCATTTTCAGTTACCTGCCGGTACCAGAGCTAAAACCGCAGGAAGAACACGACAAAGATCTGCTCCACCGGATGCTTGTAAAAACGGATGAGCTGGTACATAAAAAAAGCAGACTGATTTATATTGCTACGGCATTGATCACCGTCATTTCAATCATCGGCGTTTTGAAGATCGAAGTAAACGGGTATGTGGTTGACGACCTTCCACAGAATTCGCCTATCAATCGCGACCTGAAATTCTTTGAGAAAAATTTTGAGGGGATACTGCCTCTGGAGTTAAGCATTGATACGAAAAAGAAAAACGGGGTATTGAATTTATCAACGATCAAGAAAGTTGACCGCGTTGAAGAAATGATCTCGGCATATCCCGAATTCTCGAGATCGGTTTCGCTAAACAAAGCATTGAAGTATGCCTCACAGGCATTCTATAATGGCGACCCTCAGTTTTACCGTATCCCTAATGATATGGAGAAAAACTTCGTACTCAGCTACCTGGGCAATTCAGGCGGTAATAACAATATGCTCAATGGTTTTGTAGACAGCAATAAACAAGTGGCCCGGGTGAGTTTCCAGATGGCGGATGTTGGCTCGAGCCGGATGAACACCTTGCTTAAAGAACTGAAGCCGAGGATAGACTCAATTCTTGACCCAAAGCGCTTTGATGTTCTGCTTACGGGATCAAGTATCATTTTCTCCAAGGGTACTGACTATATGCTCAGACACCTGATGGAAAGCATTATCCTGGCCATAGTGCTGATCTCATTACTGCGCCTGGCTCAGTTCAAAGATCTGCGCATTATGTTTATATCACTTCTGCCTAATGTTATTCCGCTAATAATTACTGCAGGTCTGATGGGCTTCTTCAACATACCGTTAAAACCTTCTACCATACTGATCTTTACTATAGCATTTGGACTGGCTTCTGATCAGACCATTTATTTTTTAACCAGATATCAGCAGGAACTACAGTCGACAGACCTCAGTACATCCCAGGTTATTTCTGATACCATCCGGGAAACCGGCGTCAGTATGACCTATATAGCTTTGGTATTATTCTTCGGGTTTGGGATATTTACCGCTTCGACTTTTGGAGGTACAATGATCCTTGGTTTATTGCTTTCAATCACCCTGATCATTGCATTGGTATCGAACCTTACGCTTTTACCTGCCCTGCTGGTTTTGCTTGATAAACGCAAGATCAGGAGGGATGCGAAGGCTAAGGAGGAAACCTGGGACATTTAATTAGCGGGCAGTTGAAGCTGACACTGACCTGAACGTCGTGTTAGAAACTCAATTTGCCAATGAACTACGCCAAAGAATTTCAACCGTCACTTTTCAGCCGTTTTCTCCTGTTCCGGTTCTGCAGCCCTGTTATCCAAAATAGCTTTTCTATCCATTTTACGGATCAGGCTATATAGTATATAAAGGAAGCCTGCCCCGAAGGCTACGGTACCGATGATCATCGACCAGCCGTACTTAAATAATTCTTCTTCCATGAGGTAATAACCAAGGAGGACAAAAGCAACCCCGATAATAATCAGCACGATGCCGCGGCGCATGTATTTGTTAAGCATAAATTTTTATTTATTTACAAATATACAGTTTATCTATTTTAAGGTTTGGGTTGGTACGTTTTAAACGCAAAGTTTGATATAAGGTAAGGCCTATAGTGCGAAATGCAGCAATCTACCTACTTGGGTATAGTAACACGGAGTCCACAGAGTTTTCACGGAGTGCAAGATGCTTTTTAAATTTGTCCTCGTGCTCTCCGTACCTTCCTCAGTGGTCTCAGTGGTTAATCCTGCATACAACGTGCATAGACATCCGGCAGATTACAGTTCAAAGCAGGGCGCAGAAACACATAGGGCCGCCTCTGTATAACACCAGGCTGTAAAATATTGCCCTGTCCCCACACGACGATTATAACACAAAATCTAGGTTTCAACCCTTAATATTCTTAACTTTGCATCCTCAAATTTAGGCTTAAAACACTGATGTACAAAGAATATAAGCAGCTTGATCTTTCGAAAACTGGCAAGGAGATATTAGAATACTGGAAAAAGAACCGGATTTTCGAGAAAAGTATTACAAACAGGCCTGCTTCAAAGTCTTATATATTTTACGAAGGCCCCCCATCGGCCAATGGAATGCCGGGGATACATCACGTAATGGCCCGCACTATCAAAGACATATTTTGCCGCTATAAAACCCTTAAAGGTTATCGCGTAAAGCGTAAAGGGGGATGGGACACACATGGCCTTCCGATTGAGCTCGCCGTTGAAAAGAAGCTGGGAATTACCAAGGACGATATCGGCAAAACTATTACAGTTGAAGCTTATAATGCTGCCTGTCGTACGGAGGTAATGAAATTCACAGATGTGTGGAACGACCTGACGGAGAAAATGGGTTATTGGGTAGATCTGAACAATCCTTATGTAACTTATGAAAATGAGTATATCGAGACCCTCTGGTGGATCCTGAAACAATTTTATCAAAAAGGATTTTTATACAAAGGTTATACGGTACAACCTTATTCTCCAGCTGCCGGAACGGGACTGAGCTCTCATGAGCTTAACCAGCCCGGCACCTATAAAATGATCAAGGATACCTCAATTGTTGCTGAATTCCGTATTAATAAAGACCAGCTACATCCGCTGTTACCGGTTCTTTTCGAAGATCCTTCTGAAGATACAGCCATTATCGCATGGACCACAACACCATGGACCCTTCCTTCCAATTGTGCGCTTGCGGTAGGTTTATCTATAGATTATGTTAAGATTAAGACTTTCAACCAGTATACCTTTGCCCCGGTAAGTGTAATACTTGCGCGGGAACTGGTGTCAAAATATTTCAAAGCGGAAGCTAAAAACCTCCCTTTCGGGAATTTTAAAGCCGGCGACAAATTGATACCCTGGCAGATTGCAGCCGAATTTAAGGGTGCTGATTTAATAAACTTGAAATACCATCAGCTGATGACCTATGTCAGCAATGAGAATTTGGAAAAAAATGCGTTCAGGGTTATCCCGGCAGACTTTGTAACTACCGAAGATGGTACCGGCATAGTTCATACCGCTTCAATTTTCGGTGCGGACGATTTCAGGGCTGCGCGTGAGAACAATGTTCCTTCTGTGATGGTGACTGATGAAAAAGGAAATGAACTTCCATTAGTGGATAAGCAGGGGCGTTTTGTGCAGGAAGTAACTGATTTTGCCGGGCGGTATGTGAGAGAAGAATACTATAGCGATGAGGAACGTAATGATCCTGAATTCAGGGCAACGGATGTACTGATAGCGATAAAACTTAAAGAAGACAATAAGGCTTTTGACGTTAAGAAATATGAGCACAGTTACCCGCATTGCTGGCGGACTGATAAACCTGTATTATATTATCCTCTTGACAGCTGGTTCATAAAAACTACTGCTGTAAAAGATCGTCTTGTAGAGCTCAATAAAACCATCAACTGGAAACCGGAATCAACCGGTACGGGGCGCTTTGGCAACTGGCTGGAAAATCTGGTAGACTGGAATTTGTCGCGTTCAAGATACTGGGGCACCCCCCTTCCTATCTGGAGAACAGCGGATGGTGATGAGGAGCTTTGTATCGGTTCTATCTCTGAGCTTCGGGCAGGGATAGCGAGGTCGGCTGAGGCCGGTTTTATGGATGCATCCTTCGAAATCAATGATATGCACCGCCCTTTTGTGGATGATGTGGTTCTTGTATCGCCGAAAGGCAAAAAAATGTTCCGCGAGCCAGACCTGATCGATGTCTGGTTTGACTCTGGTGCCATGCCCTATGCGCAATGGGGGTTACCTCCAACGGAAGCGGGTAAAAAGGGCAACATCAGCCCGAAAGAGTTTATCGAATACTGGAATACTCATTCCGGCGATGGTAAAGATGCGGGATCTATTTATCCTGCAGATTTTATTGCAGAGGGCGTGGATCAAACCCGCGGGTGGTTTTTCACGCTCCATGCTATCGCAGTAATGCTGAATGATAGTGTATCGTTTAAAAATGTGGTGTCGAACGGATTGGTACTGGACAAAAATGGAAATAAAATGTCCAAACGTCTTGGCAATGCCGCTGACCCATTTGCGACAATTGATCAGTATGGCGCAGACGCCACACGATGGTACATGATCAGCAATGCTTCGCCTTGGGATAACCTGAAATTTAACAGTGAAGGAATTGATGAAGTGCGCAGGAAATTCTTCGGCACTCTGCATAACACTTATGCATTCTTTGCATTATACGCTAATATTGATGAATTTAATTATAAAGAAGCCGATGTTCAGGACCGCCCTGAAATTGACCGTTGGATTATTTCTCTGTTAAATTCATTAAGTCGTGAAGTTGACAAGCATTACGAAGATTTTGAGCCTACCCGGGCTACCCGGGCTATTCAGAGCTTTGTAGACGAAAACTTAAGCAATTGGTACGTGCGTTTATGCCGCAGGCGATTTTGGAAAGGTGAATACACAGAAGACAAGATCTCAGCATACCAGACACTTTATACCTGCTTGAATACGATTGCCAAGTTGATGGCGCCAGTTGCTCCATTTTTCAGCGACCGGTTGTTTAACGATCTTAATAAAGTATCGGGGAAAGAGAATGCAGAATCTGTCCATTTATCTGACTTTCCTGAATTTGATAAGGCGCATGTAGATAAAGCCCTTGAAGAGCGGATGGCTATAGCACAGGATGTTTCCTCGCTTGTTCTTTCATTACGCAAAAAGGTCAGCATAAATGTTCGCCAGCCTCTAAGCAGGATACTTATCCCGGTGCTTGATAAAAAATTTAAAACTAAAGTTGAGAACGTGAAGGATCTGATCCTTTCTGAAACCAACATCAAGGATATTGAGTATATTACCGATACGGCAGGATTTATCAGTAAAAAGATTAAACCCAACTTTAAAGCTCTCGGCCCGAAAGTGGGTAAAGATATGAAGATTGTAGCTGCGGCATTAACCGGCCTTTCACAGGACGATATCAACAAATTTGAATCTGACGAAAAGTTTGATATTCCGGGAACCGGTTATTCTGTTGATATTGAAGATGTAGAAATTGTTGCCGAAGATGTACCCGGTTGGCAGGTCGCAAATCTTGGAAAACTAACTGTTGCCTTAGATGTTACACTTACCAGTGAACTGAAACAGGAGGGCATTTCGAGGGAACTGGTAAACAGAATCCAGAACATGAGAAAAGAGAAGGGCTTTGAAGTTACCGACAAGATAAATGTACTTGTAAAAGACCACCCTTACTTTTCAGAGGCTGTGAGAAATAATTTACCTTATATTTGCGCGGAAATTCTGGCAGACTCCATGGAGCTTGTACTGGAACTCGATAACGGTGAACGGGTGGATATTGATGAGAATGATTTAATGGTATTAATAAAAAAAGTATAGACATGGAGAAGAACGTAAAAACTAGATATTCCGACTCAGAGTTAGTTGAATTTAAACAACTTATTTTAGAAAAATTACGCAGTTCAAAAGAAGAATTAGGTGCTTTAACACAATCGTTAAGCAACCCAAATATGAATGGTACCGACGACACCGCCGGAACGTATAAGACTCTTGAGGATGGATCAGCGACCCTGGAAAAAGAATCAATAAACCAGCTTGCTGCGCGCCAGAAGAAATTTATTGATAACCTGGAAAGTGCATTGGTACGTATAGAAAACAAAACCTATGGTGTTTGTCGTGAAACGGGGAAACTTATACCTAAAGAACGTTTACGTGCGGTTCCGCATGCAACCCTCAGTATGGAAGCTAAACTGAAGCAGTCATAAATGAAAGCTTATTTCAAGCCTTTTCTTGCTATCGTCTTAATCTTACTTGTTGACCAAATTCTAAAGTTCTGGATAAAGCTAAATATGGCTTTAGGTCAGGAATTCAAGATCCTCGGCGATTATGCAATGATCCATTTCACCGAAAACAATGGCATGGCCTTCGGGATGGAGTTTGGCGGTGAAGCCGGTAAACTTGCATTGACGCTCTTTCGGATAGCCGCAGTTTGCGGTATAGGCTATGGAGTAGTTTATCTCATTAAAAAGAAATATCACAGGGGATTGATTATGAACCTTGCACTGATATTTGCAGGAGCTATGGGCAATATAATTGATTCTACATTTTATGGCTTGATCTTCAACGAAAGCAGCTACTACGAAGCTGCGAAGTTTTTGCCTGCTGAAGGTGGTTATTCCAGTTTGTTTCATGGGAAGGTAGTAGATATGTTTTATCTGCCGCTTTTACAGGGAGTATACCCTGCCTGGTTCCCTTTTTGGGCAGGTGAAGAGTTTATTTTCTTTCGTCCGGTATTTAATGTAGCAGATTCAGCAATATCAATCGGTGTTGTAATGATACTAATCTACCAAAAACGGTATTTTAAAGAAGAGAAGAAAGAAGAGCTGTATCCACATAGTGAGATGATTGAAGAGTAAATCCACCCCCTAAACCCGCCTGCGGGGGACACTGGGCGCATAACCCAATCGTATAAACATACACTATTAGTGGGCCTTCGCCCGGTGTTCTTAAACTGAATATTTAGGCGTTTTGCTAAACCCCGCCTGCCTTTAGATTAGCAAACAATAAGAGACAGAGTTATTATTGTTATTGCAGATTTTCTTTTTGCTACTTTTTCTTTTGTTAAAAACTTGGATTTTTGTGGAAAAAGTTAACACTGACAGAGTCGATTTATCCCGCCGGCCAGGTTACCAGACCTATCCCCCGATTGAAAACTCTGTCAGTTGTTTAAACAAGCATCAAATAGAAATTAGAGTATAAGACTCATTAGTAAGGTATTGACTGTGTTTAAACTTGTTAACTCTCACTGTTAAAGATTGTAAAATTATGAATTGGAAGTATTTTATCGGCATTGACGTATCAAAATTATCATTGGACATCTGTGTACTGGCTGGAAAGGAAAAAGTAAAGGTTGCCACCATAGAGAATGATCCAAAAGCACTACACGCGTTTTGGAAAGACATGTGCAGGAGTTGTGAGGATTTCAGCACCAGTGAAATCTTGTGCTGCCTGGAGCACACAGGTATCTATAACGAACATCTATTATCTTTTCTCTCTGCCAGGAAAGTGGATATCTGTTTGGAGAATCCGACGCACATCAAGCTCTGCGGAGGATTGCTAAGAGGTAAGAACGATCAGATCGATGCCTGGCGCATTGCTATGTATGCATACCGGGAAAAAGAGTCTCTCAGACTGTGGGAAGCCCCGCGTTCGGTGATCAGGACCTTAAAGCATCTCTCGGCTCTGAGAAACCGTTTGATCAACGCAAAAAAGATGTTATCAGTTCCCGGCAATGAGATCAAGGGCTTTGACAAACAGGCCGCTAAGCTGATGATTAGTTTGACTAAGAATACCGCCAAACAGATTGAAAAAGATCTTAAAGCGGTAGAGGGGCAGATGCATGAAATCATCCAGAAGGATTCCACTTTAAAACGATTATTCACCATTACCACTTCTGTGGGTGGAGTCGGACCAATAACGGCCATCGCCATCATAATCACCACGAATGAATTCAAAAACATTAATCAAGCACAAAAGTATGCATGTTATGCTGGGATTGCACCCTTTGAGCATTCATCCGGAACTAGTGTTAGGGGAAAAACCAGGGTATCCCACAAGGCTAACAAAAGCGTCAAGACCTTATTACACATGGCGGCTTTAACGGCCATACGGTACAATACTGATATGAAGAATTATTACGATAGAAAAGTAAATGAAGGCAAGAACAAAATGCTGGTCATCAATGCCGTGCGAAACAAATTAGTTCACCGGATTTTTGCCTGTGTAAATCAAAACCGACCTTATGAAAAAAACTATCATTATATGCTTGTTTAAACCATAGAAATCGGGGGTAGGGAGTGGATGGCACTTAGTCGCCAATGTTTCCCAAAAGCTCTTTATACCACTCTTCTCCATATTTTCGAATGAGCGGCTCTTTAAGAAATTCATGAACTGACACTTTGAGTTCCCGGCCGAATGAGCAGGCATCACTGCAAATATTCCAACGGTCGTAGTGCAAAACATCAAATTCGGGGTAAGTGGTTATTCGTATAGGATATAGGTGGCATGATATAGGCTTTTTCCAGGCAATTGCGCCCTGTTCATAGGCTTTCTCAATTGCACATTTGCTGATCCCATTTTCCCAGGTTACATAGGCGCATTCCTTATTCGTATCAATACAAGGAGTGGTATAATCCCCTTCGAAATCTTTTACATAAGTTCCCACCTCTTCAATTACAGCAATACCTTTTTCTGTCATGTAAGGCTTAACTCGCAGGTATATATCATCCATTACAGCCAATTCTGACCGTTCAAGCGGAGCACCGGAGTCGCCCTCGATACAACATGCCCCCTGACATTTATTCAGGTTACAGACAAAGTTTTCTTTGACTATGTCCTCGTGGACGAGAGTATGTTGGACTTCAATCATGGGGTTGAACGTTGTACGTTATACGTTGTACGTTGTACGTTATACGTTATACGTTGTACGTTATACGTTTGGGCGGATATGCGTCCGGTACGCTTGGTGAAATCCCTGCCTGCCGGCAGGCAGGTTGATACTTGATACATGCTACTTGTACTTAATACTATTTTGATGCTGTTAGGGGATATTTCAAGCCTTTAGCGGACATCAGTTCTAAAGTTACCGAGCCGACCAATATTTCCACCTGAGCTTTTACAGGGATCCGGTTTGC
>NZ_JBKJUM010000047.1:0-13110 GCF_046590655.1 Daejeonella sp. | reverse complement strand
GAAGATGGGTCAGGGTGTCAATAGTGTAAGATGGCTGAGGCAGTTTTAGTTCCACATCGCTAACGCGGATGTTGTCGGCATCTTCTGTCGCGAGCTTGCACATTTCCAAACGGTCATACATATTGATCAGGTCGCTTTTCTCTTTTAAAGGATTGTGTGGAGATACTACGAGCCAAACCTGATCGAGATCGGTATGATTAGCCATGTAGCTGGCGATTATCAGATGCCCGATATGGATGGGATTAAAGGAGCCAAAGAATAAGCCGATCTTCATTACGATGTTTTTGACTGATCAATCCTTTAAGAAATCGGCAACCAGTTTTTCTGCTTCCGCACAAGCCGTTTTCAGATCATGGTTTTTAAGGACAACATCAAAACGATCAGCGTATTGAAGTTCCTTGTCCGCTTTTTTTATTCGCTCTGCAAGTTTTTCCGGTGCATCAGTGCCACGACTGGTTAATCGTTTTATTAAAATCTCAAGAGACGGCGGATCAACAAAAATAGCCAGTGCATTGTCGCCATATTTTTTCTTCAGGTGAAGGCCTCCTTCTACGTCAATGTCAAATATAACGTGCTTGCCGCCCGCCCATATCCGCTGAATTTCAGATCGAAGTGTGCCGTAAAATGTCCCGGAATATACTTCTTCAAATTCCACGAATTCTTTTTGAGCTATTTTATGGAGGAAATCAGATTTTGAAATGAAATAATAGTCTTTCCCGTCAACTTCATCGCGCCTTTGTTCGCGGGTTGTAGCCGAAATAGAAAACGAAAGGGAAGGTACTTTCTTCAACAAGTGCTGGACTATGGTAGTTTTACCTGCTCCAGATGGGGCGGAAAATATGATGAGTTTACCTTTGTTCATGTTATACGTTATACGTTATACGTTTTACGTTCGGATATCTGCTATAAACTTCTTTAGCCGATAGGTACGTTTGCAAAAACTTACAACGTATAACGTAAAACGTACAACTTTTATAGTACATTTAATAGTTGTTCCTTTATCTTCTCCAGCTCTTCTTTCATCCCAACGACGATCTGCTGCATTTTTGCATCATTGGCTTTTGAACCCATTGTATTTATTTCCCGGCCGATTTCCTGAGATATGAAGCCTAACTTTTTACCATTGGCATCTTTATCCTTCAGGGCTTCCAGAAAATAATCGAGGTGACTTTTAAGACGGATTTTTTCTTCGGTAATGTCAAGTTTATCGATATAATAGATCAACTCTTGCTCGAATCGATTCTTGTCGACATTTTCTGTCCCTACAGCATCCTCAAGGAAGTGATTAAGCCGTTCGCGGATAGCGGGAATACGGAAAGGTTCCTGTTCAGAAACTAATGCCATCCCCTCCAAAATATTACTAATGCGCAGAACGAGATCTTGCTTTAGTACATCGCCTTCATCCTGACGGAAGTTCTGAAAATTGATTAGTGCCTCTCCGAAGGTTTGATATACAGTTTTCCACTCATCTTCCGTACCCTCATCAGAGGTGTATTGAACAACTTCAGGAAAATTTAAAGCCATTTGCAAAAGGTTGCTGCCGGTATCTCCCAGTTTATCAGCGGAAGCTTTAAGCTGTGTGTAATAATGTTTAAGCAGGTCTTGATTAATGCTTGAAGTCTTAAAGGTTGTCTCAGCATATTCTACACTAATACTGATGTTTACTTTTCCGCGTTCAATTTGTTTACTGCAATCGTTTCTTAAGACAAATTCTTTATCTGAAAAAGCTTTAGGGATCTTTAGAGAAAGTTCAAGGAACTTACTGTTTAATGATTTGATCTCCACAGTATACTTCGCATTTGCAAAATCTTTTGTAGCCAAACCGTATCCTGTCATGGATTTAATCATCGGGCAAAGATAAGATTTAATACCAAAGCTACTGAAACTGTCGAAAGCAGATTTAACATTATTTAAGGAATTAGAGGGCCTCGAATTGCTAAATTTGATCTAATTGATGAAAGAAAAACTTTTCAGAATATTTGTCTTTACATGCATTCTTTTATGGAGTGCGGTAATTTGCCTTGCTCAACAAAATGCTGTGCAGGGATTAGTTATGGAAAAATCCGGCGTTTCACGGATTGCCAACGTTTCTGTGGTCAATAAGAAAACCGGCGCAAGGGTGTTAAGTAATGAATTAGGACTCTTTCAGATTGCAGCTTCTGCCGGCGATACTCTCTTGTTTACTAAATCCGGGTATCAAGATATCGTAAAACCGCTATTGTCGATCACTGACCTGGTTTTACAGATGCAAAAGGTTATTGAACTGGACGAGGTTAAGGTGACGGGACAAAGCAAAAAAGAGGAATTAGACGAGCTTAGAGATCAATATCGAAAAAAGGGCTCTTACTATGCTGGAAAGCCACCTTTACTCGCATATGTATTTCAACCTTTAACCGCATTTTATGAATTGCTTGGTAAAACGCCCAATCAGGCCCGGCGTTTTAATTTGTTTTATCTCAAGGAAATGGAACAAACAGAGATCGACCGCAGGTTTAATATTTCAACTATCGGGAGTATAACGGGATTGAACGATGGGGATCTCAAAAATTTTATGGTGATTTATCGCCCCGGCTATGAGACTTTGTCTCGTATGGATGAGTATGCGTTTGTCAATTACGTTAAAAGATCGCTTGAGACATTTAATAATTCAGGCAGGCCTAAAGGCATTTTGAGTTTACCGGCTTTGCCTAAAGCACCTGATCTCACAGAAAAAAATCTCAAATATTAAGAAGATTGCTTAATCAAAGCTTCCATGTTACCATAAACACGAGCTTTCAAATTCTCCAGTTCGGCTGGTTCGAGGCCCTTTACCTCAACCGGTTTATCAAAAATACAGGTAATAACTCCGGGTTTGGCAGCCAGCGGATCGGCTCTTGGGAACAAATTTCTCGCATTGATGATTACCATGGGCGCTATAGGAGTTTGCATTTCAATAGCGAGGCGAAATGCACCATCATAAAAATCGGTGAGCGGTTCGTCCCCCCGGTTCATAGTACCTTCCGGAAAGATAAGGATGGATTGTCCGTTTGCCAGATCTTGTTTTAGCTCTTCGACACTTTTTGCCCGGCTCTCTTTACTTGCCCGATCAATTAAGACCACCACTTTTCGATAAATAAGCCCAAAAATAGGAACTTTGACCATCTCAATTTTGCCCAGCGGCTTAAATGAACCTGGAATGGCAAGGACGACTGCAATTGCGTCAAGATATGAATTATGGTTACAAACATAGATGTAGGCTTTCATAGGATCGATTGACGATTTGTTTAGGGTCCTGATTTGAAGTGAACACAAAATGCAAAAGATCCATCCCCAGGCCTTCAAAAAGAAAAAAATAATATTTGAGCCCCTTTTATTTCTAAGCAAAGTCGAGAAGAAGAAAATAAAGGGAAGTGCCAGCAGCATCGCTGCAATAAAGATCACAAAAGACCAAATCAGGAACAGTAAAGAAAAAACTCTTTTTATGCCCTTCATAAAGGCCTGGACTTATACAAAATATACCAATTGACCTCCTTATTGGACTTGTTATTAAATCTGTAAAAAACGTCCACCTTCGCAGGATCTTTAAATTTCTCATTACTGATATAGAAACCAGGAAGATTTGGAACAGGGGTGTATTTCAGTATTCTGCCTGTGAATCTGGATAAGTAGTAAGAAGTCTGAAATGCCAGAATTGTTGGTTCGTCCCTTTTAAAGGTTATAAAATGTTTACCAGCTAGTTTTACATCGTCTATTCTTGGTTGAGGTGGACCAGTCAGATATAAGGGTTCCGTCCCGATCAGATCCGCCATTTTCTGTGCATCACTTCTATAAGGGTCATTTTGTTTTTTGGCCGGTAGAATGACCAGATCAAAGCCCACCCGGGCCACAAGGATAATAAAGACTGCAGCCAGCAGATGACTATATGAGTTGTTAAACTTGATATGATACATTCCCGGAGCTAACATGAGCGCCATCAGTATGCATAGTATTGACGGCACTATAAAGTTGAGCGAGATTCCAAACACTGCTATTCCAATGAGCCCGGCAGTTACGGTAATTCCCACAAATAAATAGAATTTTTTTACCCATGGATTTTTGTCCAGGTCGTCCAATACGTGAACTAATATCACATATATAAAGGGTAAAAACATATAGAGATATCTTTCACGGGTTCCCGGCGACAAAAAGTAGACCGCGCCGTTGGCGAGGCAAAACCATAGACAAAAGTAGATATAAGGATTATTTTTAAACTTCTCTTTCCACTTCGTTTTGACTATCAGCCCAAATAGCAGAAACCAGGGTGCAGAAATTTTAATCAGCATTATCGGAAAATTGATGAGATGTCTTGAATTGTCAGTAATATTTTTTTCAAGAGCAGTCCTGGAAAACGTTTCAGTGAATAAGCGGGCGAGATATGGTCCCGTTTCATGTTGTAAAGAATATAGGTAGAAATATCCTCCGGAGGAAAAAATTAAGAGGAGTATTCCCGCCAGATGCCAAATTGAAAAGATCCTTTTCAGGTCTTTATTGATAATAAAGATGGCAAGCAGCGTAATACCCTGGAAGAACAGCGAAGGAATCCCTTTGGTAAGTAAACCAGCTGAGGTCAGCAGATACGAACACAGAAACAGCCAATGCCATTTTTTCTGTTGGTAGAAATGAAATATCAGAACGCATTGCAAATAGACAATGAATGCGAAAAATAAATCTATTTCACCGAGTAAAGAAAAGAAAAAGAGTATATCAGCACTCGTTATATAGAAAAGGGCTGAAAGAAGTGCCGCCTTTTTACCGATATAGTTCCTGCTAATACGATAATGTATGAGTGCTGTTGCGAATAGGGATAAAACTGATGGCAGCCGTACTACCCATTCTGCGCTTCCCAGCAAATTCATAAAGAATATTAACACCCAGTTGTAAAGTGGAGGCTTGTTATAATAGAGTTCTCCATTAGTTGTTGGAACTAGCCAGTTATCCGATATCATCATTTCAAGCGCAACCAAGGCCCGCCTCGGCTCTTCGAAAAGCAGCTGATAAGAGTTTAAATTCAGAAGATATGCAAGAGGGATGAGAATGGCTATGGCTATCAGCAGGTTTTTTTGTTCCAGGTTTGCTGAACCGATTTTCATTTTTAGATATTTAGTAATTCGCAGGATTTCTCCGCGGCTAACTTTTCTGCATTCTTCTTATTATAATCTCTCCCAAGACCGCAGTTTTCGCCATCCACCGTTACTTGTACAGTAAACAACTTTGCATTTTCACCTTCCCCATTCGGGATGATTTCAAAAGAAATATCTTTTCCATGTCGCTGGCACCATTCTATAAGCTTACTTTTAAAATTTGTTTCGGTAAGTTCGAGTGTATGGATGTCAACATGGGGTTTAATAATACGGGTGATCAGGAAATCGCGCGTGAAATCATAGTCGTTATCCATGTAAATTGCCCCGATCATCGCTTCGAAAGTGTCTCCCAAAAGCGAACCCTGTTTATTAGAATGGGAAAGGATCCGGGTGTCAAATTCAATTAGCTCATCCAGGCCTAAACGCTTCGCCAGCTGATTGAGATTTGAGCGGCTGACGATTTTGGAACGCATTTCTGTGAGAAAGCCCTCGTCTTTGTAAGGATACATTTTGAAAAGCAGTTCGGCAATTACTGATCCCAGGATTGCGTCACCCAAAAATTCCAGCCGTTCATTACTATTCTTAGCTCCATTCTTTACTTCTACAGCAACAGAGCGATGGCGGAAAGCCATTCTGTATAGTCTTATATTTCCTGGTACAAATCCTAAAAGGTTGTTTAAGGACCTGATATATTTACGATCCGGAGATAAATAGAGTTTGTAGAGCTTGGAAACGGGCATCAAAGAAAATAAATCGGATTAGAATAACTAATATACAGTTTTATGACCCGGAATAATTGCAGGTAAAAGATTTATGCCTTATATTTTTTGAAGATAACAGAGGCATTATGACCGCCGAATCCAAAGGTATTGGACAACGCAGCGTTCACAACACGCTTTTGCGCTTTGTTAAAAGTGAAATTCAATTTTGGGTCGAAACCGGGATCGTCAGTGAAATGATTTATGGTAGGAGGTATGATGTCATTTTTCACCGCCAGGATCGCTGCAATAGCTTCGACAGCGCCAGCAGCTCCTAACAAATGGCCCGTCATAGATTTTGTAGAGCTGATGTTTAATTTGAAAGCATGCTCTTTGAAAAGATCAACAATAGCTCTCACTTCACTAATGTCTCCGAGCGGAGTCGAGGTTCCATGCACATTAATGTAGTCAATATCAGAAGGTTTAAGATCTGCATCCCGCAAAGCATTGGTCATAACCAGTCTTGCTCCAAGGCCTTCAGGGTGAGGCGCCGTTATATGGTTTGCATCAGCACTCATACCTCCACCCACTAATTCAGCATAGATTTTGGCTCCGCGCGCTTTTGCGTGTTCTAGTTCTTCAAGAATGATGCTTCCTGCACCCTCTCCGGCTACAAAGCCATCCCGGTCTTTGTCAAAAGGCCTGGAAGCCGTTTTTGGATCATCGTTACGGGTAGAAAGTGCATGCATTGCATTAAATCCACCCAGGCCGGCTTCATAAATAATAGCTTCTGAACCACCGGATACAATAATATCAGCCATGTTTAGGCGAATATAATTGAATGAGTCAATCAGAGCATTTGTTGAAGATGCACAAGCGGAAACAGTTGAGAAGTTCGGTCCACGCAGTCCGTGGCGAATAGAAATATGACCTGGCGCGATATCCAGAATCATCTTAGGGATGAAAAACGGATTAAATCGAGGTGATCCGTCGCCGTTGGCAAAATTCACCACTTCATCGGTAAAGGTTTTTAAACCTCCAATACCCGATCCCCAAATAACTCCTATCCGATTTGTATCGAGGGTAGGGAAATCTAAACCAGCATCTTTAATTGCTTCGTCGGAAGCAGCGATTGCATAATGTACAAATGGATCGAGTTTACGTGCTTCTTTTTTGTCCAAAAAGTCCTCGGGATTAAAATTCTTGACTTCACAGGCGAACTTTGTCCGGAATTTCTCAGGGTCGTAATGAGTTATAGGACCCGCCCCGCTTACCCCATTGATTAAACTGTCCCAAAATTCGGGTACAGTATTTCCAATTGGAGTAAGCGCACCTAGTCCTGTAACAACAACTCTTTTAAGCTCCATTTATATTGAGGATGTCGTAAAATTATTTTACGTTCTTTTCTAAATAAGCGATAGCTTGACCAACTGTACCGATTGTTTCAGCCTGGTCATCAGGGATAGCTACGTTGAATTCCTTCTCAAACTCCATGATTAATTCCACGGTGTCTAATGAATCAGCACCAAGATCATTGGTGAAAGATGCCTCTGGTGTAACTTCACTTTCGTCAACACCTAATTTTTCAACGATAATTGCTTTAACTCTTGAAGCGATATCAGACATGGTTTTTTTAGTTTAATTGTTAAATAATTCTGTGCAAAGAAAAATAAATTCTGTCAATTTTCAAACCTTTTTGTTTAGTGCGGACATATATCATACAATTTAAAGCCTAAAGCGTTTTACTTTTGTAATTTTAGCTTTTCTATAATATTGAATAAAACAACGTTAAAGTTCGAATTAGACCTTGACTTTGTGCTTGTAGCAATCACTGCGCAGCTCAAGGATTATATGTTTTGTTATAAAGTTAACAAGCAACTGGGTACAGATTTTTCTAAAATTACAGATTTAGAGATGTTATTTAGTAATGATGACGAATTATTTTACTTCAGCAGGTACGCTTATTTAATGCCTGAATCAGAAACGGAATCTTTTATTTTGGCCAATCGAGGTACAGAGCGATTTCTGGTGCCGGAAATGACGAAAGTTGATTTCTTTTTATTAATACGTAATTATATCGATAAAGACGACCTACGAGGCATAATTGTTGGCATAAATAAGATTCCGGAAGTGCTTGTGGCCGCTGAAGTGGATCCTAAAAAATTGAAATCCAAAGAAAATCTCATATTTTAGCACCCGGTTGGTGTACTGGGTACACTAATACCAATTTTTTAAATAAAAGACATAAAGATGAAAGCGGTTCATAACAGAACGAAAATTGTGGCCACTCTGGGCCCAGCCTCCTCCAATAAAGAAGTTTTACTCAGTATGATAAAGGCGGGTGTAGATGTTTGCCGATTGAATTTTTCACATGGCGGACAGGCGGATCATCAAAAGGTTATTGATATTATTCGCGACATTAATAAGAAATACAAAACTAACGTGGGGATCCTGGCCGATCTTCAGGGTCCGAAAATACGAATAGGACTTGTACAAGATGGCGGTATTAATCTCGTAGGCGGTCAGAAAATAGAAATCACTACCAACGAGTTAGTAGCAGATGATAAGCAGATCTACATAACCTATCAGAGCTTTCCTAACGATGTGCGCGCTGGTGAGATTATTTTGCTTGATGATGGAAAGATACAGATGCGGGTTATTTCGACAAATAATAAAGATTCTGTCCAATGTGAAGTTGTTTATGGTGGTAACCTCACATCGCGTAAAGGAGTAAATCTTCCAAATACCAAAGTGTCAATTCCGAGTTTAACTGAAGAGGATCTTAACAACCTGGAATTTGCGCTAAAAAATGATGTAGAGTGGATAGGTTTATCATTTGTACGTTCTGTTGATGATATTATTGAATTAAAACGCATTATAGCCCGAAGCGGTAATGCTGCGCGTGTTATTGCCAAAATTGAGAAACCTGAGGCAATCGATAACATCGATGAAATTATAGAAGCTACTGACGGTGTTATGGTTGCCCGTGGCGACTTGGGTGTGGAAATGCCTATGGAGCAGGTTCCAATGCTTCAGAAGATGATCGCTAAAAAGTGCCGTGCTGCTTCAAAACCAGTTATTGTTGCAACCCAGATGCTTGAGAGCATGATTACTTCACCCCGCCCTACGCGTGCTGAAGTCAACGATGTGGCTAACTCAGTCCTTGACGGCGCCGATGCGGTGATGCTTAGTGGTGAAACTTCTGTCGGCGATTATCCCCTCATCGTGATAGAAACTATGCAGAAAATTGTAAGAAATGTGGAAGAAACCGACTACCCTTTCAATAATCCCAAAGTTTTAAATAGGGAAGCATCTACCTATATGGGTGATGCAGTTTGTGGATCAGCAGTATTTCTTGCAGAAAAGACCAATGCTGTTGGCATTATTTCTATGACTTCGTCTGGTTACACAGCGTTCGAAATTTCCAGCTATCGTCCTAAAGCGGCTACTTTTATTTTTACAAGTAACATAAAGCTTCTAAATACTCTTAGCTTGTTGTGGGGAGTAAGAGGCTTTTATTACGATAAGTTTGAGAGTACCGATAAAACAATTCGTGAAGTGAACCAGATCCTGCGATCCGAAAAACTGGTTGAATCTGGAAATGTAGTAATCAATACAGCTGCTATTCCGATTGAGAAAAAAGGCAAAACCAACATGATCAAAGTAACGGTTATAGATTAAGTCCGGCTCCTAAGGAGCATAAAATACACATAAAAAAAGCTGGCAAATGCCGGCTTTTTTTATGTGTATTTTTGTGTAATAATATATGTCTGAAAACGCCTGTTTCCAGAGTTTTCCACACCGTTAAGTTTCTTTAAACCATAGCATTACCAACTGAATACGTGCTGAGGTGTTGTTACACTAACAAGCTGTGGAAAACTCTTCTTCGGGAACCTAGCTACCAACTGATAGATTTGATTAAAAACCTCTAAACTTTTTTTCAGGGGTAAGTTATTCACAGCCAGCATAAACGAACTCACAAACAACATCAATTATATCATTATGGGTAAAGCACCTTCAAACAAAGCCGCAAAAGGAACCGGAAGAGGTCTGAGTTTCCAGCGCTATTTCACAAAAGCAGGCGTGGACGTGTACGACCTGTTTAATTATGAAAAGAGAACATCGGTGATCCGCAATCCGGCGGGTGATGCTGTTTTTGAAATGAAGAATGTTGAAGTTCCCGAAACCTGGAGCCAGGTGGCAACAGATATTCTTGCACAAAAATATTTCCGAAAAGCAGGGGTTCCGCAGCCAGACGGATCTACATCTTCAGAGACCAGTATCAAACAGGTAGCACACCGTATGGCTAACTGCTGGAAAATCTGGGGCGAACGCTACAACTATTTTTCAAGCAAAGAAGATGCTAATATATTTTACGATGAGCTGGTTTACACCATAGTCGGACAGCTTGCCGCGCCAAATTCACCTCAATGGTTTAACACAGGACTTCATAGCTCCTACGGCATCACCGGAAAGCCTCAGGGACACTATTTTGTAAATCCTGAAACAGACCAACTTGAGAAATCAACATCTGCTTACGAGCGCCCGCAGCCACATGCTTGTTTCATCCTTTCAGTGAGTGATGATCTGGTAAATGACGGTGGTATCATGGACCTTTGGGTTCGGGAAGCAAGGATATTTAAATATGGCTCTGGTGTAGGAACCAATTTCTCTTCGATCCGCGGAGAGAGCGAAAAACTTTCAGGTGGCGGTTATTCATCAGGTCTAATGTCGTTCCTTAAAATTGGGGACCGGGCAGCAGGTGCTATCAAATCAGGGGGTACAACCCGCCGGGCTGCTAAAATGGTCT
Source organism: Daejeonella sp. (assembly GCF_046590655.1). Lineage (GTDB taxonomy): Bacteria > Bacteroidota > Bacteroidia > Sphingobacteriales > Sphingobacteriaceae > Daejeonella. The sequence goes on along the minus strand of NZ_JBKJUM010000047.1, from coordinate 2,503 downwards.
GTCTTGACCTTGATCACCCTGAAATAGAGGGTTTCGTAAATTGGAAAGTTGAAGAAGAGAAAAAAGTTGCTGCTTTGATTGCAGCAGGTTATTCTTCCGATTATGAAGGTGAAGCTTATCGTACGGTATCAGGCCAGAATTCAAATAATTCGGTTCGTGTGCCAAATACCTTTTTCAAAGCACTAAATGAAGGCGGTAACTGGGACTTAATAGGCAGAATTAGCGGAAACACGGTTAAAACGGTTTCAGCAGAAAAGCTTTGGAATGACATTTCTTTCGCCGCATGGGCTTGTGCCGATCCGGGCATACAGTATGACACTACAATCAATGAGTGGCATACTTGTCCGGAAGGTGGGCGTATTAATGCATCGAATCCGTGTTCTGAGTATATGTTTCTCGACAATACAGCTTGTAACCTGGCATCTATAAATCTTGCGCATTTCTTTGATCCAAAGACTTTGGTTTTTGATGTCAAGGGTTTTGAGCATGCGTGCCGTGTTTGGACTGTTGTACTAGAGATATCAGTTTTAATGGCACAATTTCCTTCGAAAGAAGTTGCTCAGTTATCTTATGATTACCGTACCCTAGGGTTAGGTTATGCTAACCTTGGTTCGATGTTGATGGTTGCCGGAATACCCTACGACAGCGATAAAGCCCGCGCTATTGGCGGAGCCATCACCGCTGTGATGACTGGTACTGCTTACTCTACTTCTGCTGAGATGGCAAAAGAACTAGGAACATTCAAAAAATATAAAGAGAATAAAAAACATATGTTGCGTGTAATGCGTAATCACCGTTATGCCGCATACAATAATGATGCTTACGAAGGGCTGGAAATAGCTCCTCCGGGAATCGATCCTAAGTTCTGTCCGGATTATTTACTTTCTGCTGCCTGCAACTCATGGGATAAAGCAGTTGAGCTGGGAGAAAAATATGGCTATCGCAATGCTCAAACAACGGTAATAGCCCCAACAGGGACAATCGGGCTGGTAATGGATTGCGATACTACGGGTATTGAGCCTGATTTTGCACTCGTAAAATTCAAAAAATTATCTGGCGGTGGTTATTTTAAGATCATCAATCAGGGAGTTCCAGCGGCCTTGCGCAACCAGGGTTATAAAGAGCATGAGATTGCGGCAATCGTAAATTATGCGAAAGGCACAGCAACATTGCAGGGTGCTCCGCACATCAATTTCGACAGTCTTGCGGCAAAAGGATTTAACCAGGACGAGCTTGAGAAGATCGACAAATCTCTCCTGGCTGCTTTTGAGATCGGATTCGTATTCAATCAATGGAGTCTGGGCGAAGAATGCCTGAACCGTCTAGGTTTTAAATCAGAACAATATTCCTCACCTGATTTCAATCTATTGCGCTCAATTGGCTTTACCCGCCAGCAAATCGCAGAAGCAAATGAGTTTATCTGCGGTACGATGACTGTAGAAGGCGCACCTTATTTGAGAGTAGAACATTATCCAATATTCGACTGCGCGAACAAGTGCGGACAAAAAGGGGAGCGTTATATTCACGCTCACGGGCACATCAAAATGATGGCTGCTGCACAGCCGTTCTTGTCAGGCGCCATCTCTAAAACCGTCAACCTTCCTAATGAAGCAACGGTTGAAGAATTCAAAGACTGCTACGAATTATCATGGAAGCTGGCATTGAAAGCAAATGCTCTCTATCGTGATGGTTGTAAATTATCACAGCCATTATCAACTAAATCGTCTGATAGCAAAGAAGATAAACTCGACACGGTTGAAGAGGTACTCGGAGAAGCGGGAAATGTGAAATTATGTGATCTGACAGCAGAGCAGGTTCTTGAGGCAGCCAGGGCGATCCTTGAGCGGTCAACCGATACTAAATTTAAGCGTCAGTTATCATCCGTTGTTGAACGCAAAAATCTTCCGGGTAAACGCGGTGGATTCACTCAAAAGGCGGCTGTAGGTGGTCAAACGGTCTTCGTTCGAACAGGTGAGTACGAGGATGGCACCTTGGGAGAAATCTTTGTGGATATGCACAAAGAAGGCGCAACTTTCCGCTCTTTAATGAATTGTTTTGCAATTGCTGTATCTGTTGGATTGCAATACGGCGTGCCTTTGGAAGAATTCGTCGACAAATTTACATTTACCCGATTTGAACCATCAGGTATGGTTAGCGGACATGATAATATAAAAAGTTCAACATCAATTATTGATTATATCTTCAGAATGCTTGGTTACGAGTATCTGAGCCGTACAGACCTTGTTCATGTACTCACTGAACAGAAGGCTGTATTGGGAAACCCGCAAATGGCTAACGAAGATGTGAATAATGATGTTTCAAATACATTTGCAGCAGCTGCAATTCCAAGTCTGGTACCAGCATCAGGGTTGAAATTAAAACCAGTTCTTGATATTTCTGGTGGCGGACAGTCTGACGCTCCGGCTTGTGGTAATTGTGGTCATATCATGGTAAGATCGGGCACATGTTATAAGTGTTTGAACTGCGGTACGCAGGGGGGATG
>NZ_JBKJUM010000016.1:0-25282 GCF_046590655.1 Daejeonella sp. | reverse complement strand
TGTATTTTTGGGCATAGCTTATTCTTGATGTGTAGTAACTCAAAAGTAGCTATAAAACCGGGGGCTTTGATCCCCGGTTTTTAACGAAAAATTATTTTAACCGGACACTAGTGATTTCCTAATTCTCTAATTAAACCCCGACAAAAAAAAAGGGCTCTTCCAAAATCGGAGAGCCCTTCCATTAAAATTTATAAGATCCTTTAATACAGTGTAAACTCTACTCTTCTATTGTTCTGGCGACCGGAAGCAGTTTTGTTTGAAGATATCGGCTGGCTTTCACCGTATCCTGTAGCTTCGATGCGGGAAGGATTAGCACCCTGGCTTACTAGATAAGATTTTACTGATTCAGCACGATCTTTAGATAACTTAAGATTGGCTGCAGCGCTTCCAACGTCATCTGTGTGACCGGCCAATTTAAGGCTGAAATCTTTAGATTTTAAAAGATCAGCAACCCTATTTAAGCTTGCGTATGAAGTAGAACGTATGGTTGCTTTTCCAAAATCAAATTCAAGATTTTTAATTGCTTCAGCTACTACCCTTCTATCCTCTTCTGTTACAACAACTCTAACCGGGTTAATCGTAGTATTAGTAACTTTTATCTCACAACCAGCACCATCAACTTGCGTTCCGGTTGGAGTGTTAGGACATTTATCAAAGAAGTCAGAAACACCATCTCCGTCAGAATCAGTTTTAAAACGAGCCCAGTCAGTGCTCATCTGAGCCATTTGAGCTGCATTTCTGGCCCTCTCAGCTGCGAGCTCCGCTTGAAGTGCTGCATTACGTGATATATAATCAGCTTCCAAAGCCGCAACTGGATTATAACTAGATAATTGAGGTTTGGATTTGCCCCCGAGTGCAAACTCAAGTCCAACGTGTGTGTAAGAAAATTTGTCACTTTGCGGGCCGGCACGATAGCCATCAAGATTATCTCCGTCAACAAAGTTCATCTGATATCCCAGATCTAACATTAGATTATTAGAGATTCCAAACTTTAATCCGGCTCCAACTGGAATGAACGACTCGTGAACAGTTTCTGTATTGAAACGGGTGGTCCCGGATTTGCTAGTAAGATCGACATCGTAACCCATCAAACCATAACCAGCTGTAAGGTAAGGCTGAACAACATTAGTTCTGTTCATCCAGTAAATATTTGCCAGGCTCCAGTACGCATTTAAGCTCCCTGAATATTTGACCAGGGTTTCGTAATTAGTAAACGGACTAACCGGTGCCGAGCCATTACCCAAAGCACGCGAATTATCTGCTTTCAACTTTCCTCCCAGAAAATTAGCCTGTATGCCAAATGCTGGCCAAATTTGCTTTTTAATGTATGCTCCATAGCCTAAATCAGCCTTCCAACTGGTAAAATCGTTTTTTCCAGCAATTACAGTTGGCGCAAGAACACCTGCATTAATACCGAAAGACCAGGTACTGAACGAAGAGGCTGGTGAAAAGACTTTAGGAACCGCGATACTTGCCGGAGTGTCCTGAGCAATTGTTTCTGAAGATACTAACAGCCCTATAGCTAGTGCAGAAAGTGTTAGAAATTTTGAGTTCATATTTTGTGAGTTTGTTTGGATTTACCACACAAAAGCTATACCACAAGCAAATTATAGCGATAAGATAAAAATAAATTTAACCTTATATTAAGTATTTAACTGTGAATCAGGATAATGCTCTTATCCTTATTTTTATCTTTGCATCTCACATGATCAGCAAAAAAGAGTATACAAGCTTCATAAAAGGCGAAGCTAAGAGATTGGGATTCCTCTCCTGCGGTATATCTAAAGCTGGCTTTCTGGAGGATGAAGCCCCACTGATGGAGAGTTGGTTAAAAAGTCGTCACCATGGCGAAATGTCATATATGGAAAACCATTTCGACAAAAGACTGGACCCCAGAAAACTAGTAGAAGGCGCCAGATCCGTAATTTCACTGTCTTTAAACTATTATACTAATCAACTTCAGCTGGATCCGGAGGCACCAAAAATAAGCCGATATGCTTTTGGCGAAGATTATCATTCAGTAATTAAAGCTAAGATAAAATCTCTCATACAGTCTGTACAAGAAAATATTGGCGAAGTAAATGGCCGTGCATTTGTTGACTCCGCACCTGTACTGGATAAAGCCTGGGCAAAAAAATCTGGCTTGGGCTGGATCGGTAAAAATTCAAATCTGATCAGTAAAAAGTCAGGATCTTTCTTTTTTCTTGCAGAACTAATCACTGATCTGGATTTGGAATATGATGTTGCTCCCTCAGAAGATCATTGTGGTACATGTACACGGTGCATTGATGCTTGTCCGACGGAAGCCATCATAGCACCTTATGTGGTAGACGGCAGCAAATGTATTTCCTACCTGACCATTGAGCTAAAAAACGAAATACCGACGGAATTCAAAGGGAGAATGGATAACTGGATGTTTGGATGCGATATCTGCCAGGATGTTTGTCCCTGGAATAAATTCTCAATTCTTCATACCGAGCCCGCTTTCCAACCCAGCCACGATCTTCTTGGAATTAATTCCCAGGAGTGGAATGAAATCACCCAAGATACGTTTAGCAAAGTCTTTAAAAATTCTGCCGTAAAGAGGACTAAGTTTAGTGGGTTAAAGAGGAATATTGACTTCCTTCGGAGTTGAGTTATACGTTGTACGTTGTACGTCTCTTACTAACGTACCCAACGAAATTAAACTAGATCTTTCACCAATGCAAATCATTACTTAAATTACTGAAAGGGCATATCGTTTTGTCACGTAAAACGTATCATATAATGTTCAACCCTTTTGTGTCGCTTGCCAACGTAAAACGTATTACGTACAACTTCCAATTCGTCACATTTTTCGCCCATTCCGTCACATTTATTGGTAACCGGCTTCGAAGCTGGGTAATATTGTTCCATAATTCAATTGAAGAATTAATCTAATTATACAAAATGAAGAATTTCATAAAAAATCCGTCGGATATAAACAGAATAGAATACTGGGCCGCTACGACCATGTTCGTATTCTCGATATTCTTCCTGGTATCAGGATCAGTGAACATGAACGAATGGAAATACAATAAGGTCAGTTTCACCGAAGCCCAACAGGAATACACTTATTTTAATAATTACTTCCTGCCTTCCCTGGTCAGGTATATAACCTTTTACGGAAGTTATTTACTTCTTTCTTTCTTTATCGTTCCACCGTTAAGCAGGCGAGAAAATATCACACTGAATGTGCTTTTGACTTTAGTGATCTTCTATTTAATTAGTGTTATTTTGGCTGTGACTGTCACCTGGCTACAGGGCTATCTTTTTAGTTCATATACTGAAGATCAGCTCTATGCGAAACTATTTCAGGAAAGCGCCATCTTTTCATTCTGGCTACTCATGATGTTTGCTCTTTATAATTTTATAAAACATATTGCTATTTACCTACTGGAAAACTCAGATCTGATACAATCAAAGTACCGGGTAATTACCAGAGATGGAATCTATGCTTTTATCGTGTGGATGATAGGGCTTTTTCTTTTACTGATGAGCCAGGTTGAATCAGACATTGTACTTGCTTTTGCATCCTGCCCTCTTGCGGGAATAATTTTGTACTGTTATTCGATGTACATTCTTTTACCCGGAAGTCAGCGGGCGGCGAAACCCTACAGGTCTTATCTAGGTAGTTTTTCCTGGGTTGCATTACTCAGCTCCTTTTCAATCTTTGTCGTGCTTTTGATACTAACATCTCAAAACAATGAAGAAATCTCATTTACAACTGCATTTTTTAACTTAGTGTTTCAACTGCTTTTTACAGCCCCCCTGTCCTGGTATGTTTACAAACATCGTATTACCGTTGATTATGAAATAAAAGGTCTTCAAACTGCTCTTGGACGCTCCACCGCAGATCTCAATTTTCTTCGCTCGCAGATCAATCCACATTTTCTTTTCAATATATTAAATGCGCTCTATGGCACTTCTTTGCAAGAGAATGCAGAAAGAACTTCTGAAGGGATACAGAAACTTGGGGACATGATGCGTTTTATGCTCCATGAGAACCTTCAGGAAAAGATTTCTTTAAACAGGGAAATTGAATATTTAAACAATTATATCGCACTTCAATCTTTACGTACCCAGTCCTCACCGGAAATTACGATTTCCACGGAAATTGAGGAACATGTAGGCATTCTTCAAATCGCTCCGATGCTGCTGATCCCGTTTGTGGAAAACGCGTTTAAACATGGCATAAGCCTCAAAGAACGGTCTAATATCCGGATCAGCCTGGTAAACAGGGATAAGACATTATATTTTGATATTTCAAACAGCATGCATGAGAAGCCGGCAAACGATCCGGAGAAGAATAACAACGGAATCGGGCTTTCAAATGTAAAACAGCGTCTACGCTTAATGTATCCTACCCGTCATGAACTTTCCATCAGAGAAAGCGGCAAGGAATTCTTTGTGCACCTAACCATTCAGTTGGATTGATTATGAAAACATTATTGCTGGTTTTATTAATTTGCGTGGTGATTGATTGCGGCAAAGAAGTATTCATAGCCGGAAAAATCATTTTCAATCGAATATCAGATTTTTCGTTGACCTTCAATAAACAGGAATCAATCCGTTCAGACAAACAAATAGTGTTTAATAACTTACTTTTACCGAATGAATGCCATTGCCCTTGACGATGAACCTCTAGCTCTTGAAGTTGTGCGAAGTCACGCGTCAAAAGTGCCATTTCTCAAACTGAAGGCTGAATTCACCGACGCTTTTCAGGCAATGGAATACCTACAGAAGGAAAATATTGATCTTATATTCCTGGATATTAAAATGCCTGACATTTCCGGGATAGACTTTCTAAAAAGCCTAAACAGAAAGCCAATGGTTATTTTCACAACCGCCTACACAGAACATGCGGTTACCAGTTTTGAACTGGATGCCATTGATTATCTTCTTAAACCATTTTCACTTAGCCGCTTTGTCAAAGGATGTAACAAAGCCTATGAACTTTTTCAACTTCGCAATAAAAGTGGCAAGGCAGATTATATGTTTTTGAAGACAGGCTACGAACAGGAGAAGGTTAATTTTGCCGATATCCTTTGGTTGGAAGCTGCCGGCAACTATGTGAATTTTGTGGTTAAAGGTAAAAGCTTACTCTCACGTATGACGTTTGCAGAACTCGAAGCAATTTTACCTAGAGATAAGTTTGTGCGTACACATAGGTCTTACATGGTCGCCGTTAGTAATATCGACAGAATAGAGCGACACCAGGTACATATTCAGGGATCTACAATACCGGTGAGCGAATCGTTTATGCAGAATCTCATCGGCCTTGATAAGAGGTATCTGGAACATTAAGGAAGCCTACCTGCCGGCAAGGAACACGGATTGCAGTTCGAAGAAAATACGATATTAGAAGGACATAAACCATCGTCAATTGGTAGCCATGAAGTACTTTTTGTTAAGTTTGCTGATCATCTGCTACATTAGTACTTTTAGCCAGGAGTTACGACTGAAAAAGCGGACTTCTACCGCCTTGAGCGGATCGGAATTTTCACAGGCCATCAGGGATACAGCACTAAGTTTAGATGAACGCGAAAATATCATTTTCAATGAGATCAAATCCGGCAATATTCCCGATTTTTATCGAAACTTTATTGAAATAAAAGATACAATCACCTCCAAAGGTAAATCACATACTATCCGGTATTTTGTTGCTCCTGATTTTATTGCGATCGGATCAAACGAAAACTACTTTTATTGTCCGATGAAAGCCCAATTGGCTCAGAAAGTAGCAAATCTATTGAAGTGCAGTCTTCCAACCCGAAAAATATCGGATAAAATCTATCAGAATGCGATTGTTAAAATGGTCCCAGAGCCCATACCTCCTTCTCCTCAAATGATTACCATTCCGGTATTTGAAAAACATAATAGACTGGTCAACACTCAACGGCAACTATCAGTACACCAATATCCATTAGGCAGTCTCGTAGCAGGGAATAAAAAAGATGTAGTTATTTCCAATAAGATCTATAACGACAAAGGGGTCTTGAGAGTGGTTATATATGGTTGGCATAAACCGGACGGCAAAGCGATCCAGCTATTATACAATGGGCATAGTAGTATACATGTTGATTACAGCCATGGTATCCGGATGGTTCTCAATAAGATCTGGGTTAACGGTAAAAAAACCTCTATGCAGAAAGTTCTCAGATCAAATACCCTTCATCCTCTGCTGAGTGATGAGGGAATAATCGCATTACCGGTTTACCCTACAATGGGTGAAAGGTGATCATTTCCCAAACTTCATCTTCAGTTGCTGAAGCATATCCGTATCGATTGGTTTTGCTTCTTCCACTTTTTTAGGTTGCGGCTGAGGACTCGGTTCTGGCTTGTAAGAATTCTGCTTCTCTAATCTCAATGCCTCCTTTTTTGCATTCCATCTTTTCCAAATTTTTTCAAGGCATCGCTTGGTGTATAGCGGGAAGTCACCGTTTTGCATCCAATTATAATAACTGGGCTCAGATTGGAAAACATCTTCAACTGACCTTCCTTTATGTTTTCCGAAATTAATAACTTCGACGCCCACGTCATTGTAAACCATTCTTGCAGCGAAATCCACAGGCTTATTTAGGTTCGTAAATTTATGCAGGGCTTCGATATTATTTTGCACGGGTTTTGAAATTACTCCCTTTTTATCCTCCCAATCCTGATTTTCATATTTGCCAATCTGTGCAAGCAAAACTTCATAAGTAGCTTTGATATCTGCCTCGGCTGAATGAGCGTTTTCAATCACTTTACCACAGTAGAATTGGTAAGCGGCGCGCAATGTGCGCTGTTCCATTTGATGAAATATATTCTGAACATCTACGAAGTGCCTGTTATCAATATCGAAATTAACCCCAGCACGAAGAAATTCTTCCATTAATACCGGGATATCGAACTTATTTGAATTGTATCCGGCAAGATCACAATCATCAAGAAACCTGGCCAGCTCCTCTCCTGCCTGCTTAAAGGTTGGTTCACGGCTTATATCTTCATCATAAATACCATGTATCAAGGAAGATTCCAGGGGGATAGGCATACCCGGATTGATCCTCATAGTTTTGATCTGCTCCGTGCCATCAGGCATTGCCTTAAGTATGGATATTTCAACTATTCGGTCTGATGCGACATTTACGCCTGTAGTTTCAAGGTCGAAGAATGCAAGAGGGCGTTTTAGGTTTAGTTTCATAGCGTATAATGGACAAACATCGCAAAATGATTTACAATAAGCAGAAATTCAGGGTATATTTTTATTTAGCGGTACTGAGCTCTATCCGAAAATAATAATTCCTAATGTGATTCCTATGATCATAATAAGATAAAGCAGGATCTCTGTAGTCGCGAACCGTTTGTACTTTGTCCAGAATGTATAATCGTCTTGGGGCTTGCGCATATTATTAATGGTAATAAATATACTTTTAAACTCACAATATATTCAGTCTTTTAAACTTCCACCTCTGGAGAAATACTTATAATACCACGGGTCTTTGAGATCACTGATAATTACACCTTTAGATGTTGACGCGTGCACAAATTTGTTGTTGTGAAGGTAAACTCCTACATGGCTAAATTGCTGTCCTTGAAAATCAAAAAAAACTAAATCTCCTTCTTTGAGTTGTTCCTCATACTTCCTTTTCACGATCTCAGCCATAGATTTGGCAGTCCTGGGTACAAAGCGAGAGTATATCTCCTTTTCCAGGATACTGGTAAATCCTGAACAGTCCACTCCTTTCTTATCCATACCACCGCTGCGGTGAGGTACACCCATCCAACTGTCTATAAAACGATACAACTTTTCGTTGTTAAGTTCCTTTTCTTTTACATTAAGAAGCGATGCATAACGTTCGGTGAGACTCCCTGAAATCACTGGCCGAGCTTTAGACGCATCAGTGAGAATTTTCTTGCTTTTACAGGATGTGTATAGTAAGGGTGTTAGGAGTAAAAGTAGATAAAATGATACTTTCCTAAGATAATTAATCATTCCACTAAGGTCAAGCTAAATACTCCTTGCTCATACCGAAGATTATGAACATGGTGTGAATAACGTTAATTTAGAAACGGGCGTAACCGAGATGTTCCAGATCCGCAAAAGACTTTGTAAGGTGGACTTTTCCATTTGCGATGAGGTAAATGCAGTTTGCAATATCAGTAACATGACGAAACATATGGTCTGTGATAAGAAAGCCTTTATGTGTCTTTTCATCTTCAATGAGCTGCTTTACACGATCTATTTGAACAGGGCTAAGATGACTAAATGGTTCGTCCAGCATAGTAAATTGAGAGTTAGCCTTAATTATAATGTATAATTCGATAAGTCTCCTTTGACCGCCCGACAAACTTTGCATCCTGCTATTATCAGTACTAATCCCGGTGGAAAACATCTGTTCAAAATCCGCGTATTGTAATTCAAAATCCTCAAAAACACGTTTGATAGTTAGCGTCCCTGGGATGAAATTAAATTGGGGCATATAGAGTAAAAGGTCCGGACGTTTAAATGGCTTGGCAACATACTTGCCGTCGAACCGTACGGATTTGATATCCAGTTTAAGGCTCCCATATATTATTTGCATTAAGCATGATTTACCCTCCCCGTTCCTGCCCAAAAGACCTACTATTTTACCTGTTTCGCACCTAAGGTACACATCCGATAAAACTTTCCGGCCTGAGAAGCTTAATTGTATACCGTCTGCCTCGAGTGTGTGAATCATTTTTTAAATCAGGTATAAAATAAAATTGGCTGAAAGAAATAAGAGCGTGTCAAGGGAAAAAGCTGCAGTCCATAGAAAACTTTTGGATACTCCTAAATTCTGATAATAGTAAAATTCTTTCTGTTTGTAGTCGTTTATGAAATAGAAAATAATGGCCATAACCACTGCCCTAAACCAAAACATCAGTGGGAAAAGTTTAAAGTCTGTTTTGACGATTATCGCTACACAGAATATATCGATCAATAAGCTTAACACGCAGAAGCTGTTGTAAAATGTAAAAAAAGATCGAATAGCAACTTTCATTGAGTTCTTTCTTCTAATATACATCCTTGTTGCATCAATGTAATCAACCAATATATTATTTGGCATCATTTTTCGTTAGTGTATAGTGCAAATGCTTATAAACGCTTTGCTTTAAAAAACAGATTATGAAACGTATCTTATTAGGGTTTGCATTTGCTGCAATAGTTGCAGGATGCAACAACAACGCAAATGAAGTAGCTAGCGCCAATGCAGTCCGGGATTCAATAAGGATTGCTGATGAAAAAGCAAAACTGGATAGTTTTGAAAGAGCTGAGATAGCTGAAAAAGCTGCAGCTGTTGCAGTAGCTAATGAAAGATCTAAAGCAAAATCAACTTCATCAAAAAGATCATCTAGCAATACTTCTAATAGGGCAGGCTACATTTCCGACAATGGAAATGTTGTTTACACTACTCCACAAGAAGCTAAAAAAAGAGGATGGAGCTCTGCAGCTAAAGGTGCAGTTATAGGTGGAGTTGTTGGAGCTGGTACCGGAATTCTGGTAGACAAGAAAGACGGACGTGGTGCAGCTATCGGTGGTGTTGTTGGAGCAGGTACTGGTTATGTGATCGGTCGGAGCAGAGACAAAAGAACCGGAAGAGTACAATAGTAGAATATCATAAATTTAAAGTCTGGTCGATGACCGGGCTTTTTTTTGTTTGAAAAAACTTATCTTAACAATCTTTTTAAAACTAAAATATCATTGAATGAAATCAAATTACAAGTTCCTGCTTTCTGTTTTTATAATTATCATGGGTGCTGTATATTTTTTGCAGGCAAAACAGGATTTGAATCGTAAAACTGTAGTAAATCCAAAGATTAAGGGTATTCCCAACCAGCAGAATATAAAGTTAACCGATGCTTTTCCGACATTAAGCTTCAGCATGCCAGTCGAATTTGTAAGCCCGAAGGACGCTACAAACCGTAATTTTGTTGTTGCACAACGCGGAAAAATTCACGTTTTCGCGAATAACTCTGCTGTAAAAGAAACTAAAGTGTTTCTGGATATTGAAAGCAAAGTTACAGCGGGTGGTGAGCGCGGTTTATTGGGTTTGGCATTTCATCCCAACTTTAAATCAAACGGTCATTTTTATCTGAACTATACCCGTAACAATCCCGGCCTAGAAACGGTTATTTCACGATTCACGGCAAGCAAAAATAATCCAGATGTTGCCGAGCCAGGTTCTGAAGAGATTCTCCTAACTTTTAAACAACCCTATAGCAATCATAATGGAGGAAAAATTGCATTTGGCAACGACGGCTTTCTCTACATAGGTGTGGGAGATGGGGGAAGTGGCGGGGACCCGCAGAAGAATGGGCAGAACCGCGCCACATGGTTAGGTAAGATTTTGCGAATTGATGTTGATAAACAATCAGGGGCGTTAAAATATGGAATTCCCAAAAATAATCCATATCAGGGCAATTCACAGGGGTTCAAAGAGGAGATCTTTGCATATGGAATTCGTAACCCATGGAGATTTAGTTTTGATAAAGTAACGGGCGACCTTTGGATGGGCGATGTAGGCCAAAATAAGATCGAAGAAATTGATATCGTGAAGAATGGCGGAAACTATGGCTGGAATAGTATGGAGGCAGAAGAATGTTTCGGACAAGCTAACTGTAATACCGAGGGTATGATCCTACCCGTCTGGTCATATCGGCAGGGCCCACAAACGGGAAATTCGGTCACCGGAGGTCATGTTTATAGAGGCAAGACGGTAAAATCATTGCAGGGAAAATACATCTATGGCGACTATGTTACCGGGAATATTTGGGCACTTAGCCCGGCAGGCAAAGGAAAATATACAAACGCATTATTAATTAAGCATAAAGGCATGGTCTCATCGTTTGGCGAAGACGCGAATGGGGAATTATATATTTGCTCTTATGGGGACGGGAAGATTTATAAGATAGAATAAAGAACAAGGAGCAAGGAATAAGGACAACAATCCGTAGTAATAGGGTGCGTTTGGTCTTTGCTCCTTGTTCCTTATTCTTTGTTCAAAATTATGCTTTCAACACCCTTTGTATCTCATCCAATTTCATCAGTGCTTCTACTGGCGTTAGGGTATTTACTTCCAGATTATTTAACATATCCCGGATCTTGATCAGAACCGGATCGTCTATTGAAAACATTTGTAGCTGGTAAGCCTGTTTCTGCACTTTTTTCATGCTTTCTTTAATATCCTCGCCGCCGGTCCGCTCCTGTTCAAGGCGCTTCAATATGTCATTGGCACGACTTACCAATTTTGCAGGCATCCCTGCCATCCTGGCCACATGAATACCGAAGCTATGTTCACTCCCCCCAGGCACGAGTTTCCGCAGAAAAATTACTTTATTGCCAACTTCTTTAACAGCTACATTATAATTCTTTATCCGGTTAAAGGAATTAGTTAATTCATTGAGCTCGTGATAATGAGTGGCAAAAAGTGTCTTAGCTTTTGCAACCGGGTGGGTATGTAAATATTCCGCAATCGACCAGGCAATGGAAATTCCATCGTAAGTGCTGGTTCCCCGACCGATCTCATCCATAAGAATGAGGCTTCTTTCGGAGAGATTGTTCAAAATACTCGCCGTTTCATTCATCTCAACCATGAAGGTTGACTCTCCTGAAGTTATATTATCAGAAGCTCCCACCCTTGTGAAGATCTTGTCGACCAGACCAATACTGGCTTCCTTCGCTGGAACAAAACAACCCATTTGAGCCATAAGTACTATTAAGCCTGTTTGCCTTAACAATGCAGACTTACCAGACATATTTGGCCCGGTAATAATGATAATCTGCTGGGTATCAATGTCAAGTAAAACGTCATTTGTTATATATTCTTCACCAGTGGGCAAATTCTTTTCAATTACAGGGTGTCTTCCGCCTTTAATATCAATTGTCTGACTCTGGTTAATTTCAGGTTTTACATAATAGTTCTTAATTGCAAGTTCGGCAAAGTTTAAAAGCACATCCAATTGAGCAACTAGCTGCGCATTCAATTGGATTGGCTTGATATATTCAGACAGTGCAAAAGTTAACTCACCATATAAACGGGTTTCCAGAATTTGTATTTTCTCTTCTGCTCCTAAGATTTGTTCTTCATATTCCTTAAGTTCCGGCGTGATGTAACGCTCCGCATTAACCAGAGTTTGCTTCCTGAGCCATTCGGGCGGTACCTTATCCTTATGAGTGTGAGTAACTTCGAGATAATAACCAAAGACATTATTAAAAGCGACTTTAAGCGAGGGAATTCCTGTTATTTCTGCTTCTCTTCTTTGGATTTCCAAAAGATAACCTTTTCCTCCAAACGCAATTTTTCTTAGCCTGTCAAGCTCTTCATCAACCTCGTTAGCAATAACTCCTCCTTTGGCGAGCATTACAGGAGGATCCGTATTCAGTTCTTTCTCAATCTTGTCACGAATAAGCGTACAGTTATTTAACTGTTCGGCAATAGTTTTTAAAGCAAAACTATGACTATTGTCACATAAGATTTTAAGGTTGGCTATCGCATAAAGAGCCCTTTTTAATTGCGTCACCTCCCTCGGATTTGCCTTCTGCAAACCGATTTTTGATATAAGCCGTTCCAGATCGCCTATTTGTTTTAACTCATGCAATAGATTTCCTCTCAATTCCTCGTTTTCAACGAGATATTCCACAACGTCCAACCGTTCCTGAATAGGTTTAAGCTCCTTGAGGGGCATTATTATCCATCGGCGAAGTAGCCGGGCTCCCATCGGCGAACAAGTCTTATCGAGCACATCAACAAGGCTTACCGCATTCTCGTTTGCTGAACCAATTAATTCCAAATTTCTTATTGTAAAGCGGTCGAGCCACATATACCGGTCCTCTTCTATGCGCGATATGGATGAAATATGCAGAAGATTACGGTGTTCTGTTTCATTCAAATAATGTAAAGCAACGCCAGCGGCAGTTATCGCCAATGGAAATTTTTCAATTCCAAATCCTTTAAGCGATTTAACGTCAAAATGCTTTAGCAGGAAATCTTCTGCATAATCGCCACTATATGCCCAATCATCTAAATGGTACGTATAAAACCTATCCCCAAATGTCTCTGTAAAATCTCTTCGACGGCTTTTGGGGAATATTACTTCACTGGGTTTAAAACTTTGCAATAACTTATCGACATATGCAGCATTACCCTGCGCTACAAGGAATTCCCCTGTGGAAATATCTATAAACGCGATTCCAAAAGAATTTTTTTCAAAAAATATAGATGCCAGGTAATTATTTGTGTTCTGCTGAATAATATTGTCACTATAAGAAACACCCGGAGTAATTAGCTCCGTAACGCCTCTTTTAACAATGGTTTTAGTCAATTTAGGATCTTCCAGCTGATCGCAAATCGCAACTCGCTGCCCTGCCCTTACTAATTTAGGCAGGTAGGTTTCCAGTGAATGATGTGGAAAGCCTGCGAGTTCAATATGGCTTCCTGAACCGTTTGCCCGTCTGGTCAGCACAATCCCAAGTATGCCGGATGCTTTAACCGCATCTGTGCCAAAAGTTTCATAGAAATCACCAACCCTAAAAAGCAGCAGCGCACCAGGATATTTAGCCTTAATCGCATTATACTGCAACATCAAGGGAGTTTCTTTCTGATCTTTTTTCTTAGACAAGGCTTTTTTGTAAGAGGATAAAGTTAATGGATTGTTCAGGGTTTGGAAGAGATGTGGAAAAAAGTTATTTAGTGGAGACCCGAAAGCTATCGGGTTGACATTTGACAGTTGAAAGCTTAAGACATCGACATTGATCTCGTGCGTCTTCATCGACAAACTGTCAACCATCCTCTTTCAACCGTCTACTAAGTCATTTGTTAAAAAATGTGAAATAATTTGTATTATACGAAAGTGTTCGTATAATTGTATACGAAACAATTCGTAATATATGATGGAAGTTAAACCAACAAACAGCGAACTAGAAATTTTACAGGTGATTTGGCGAAACGGTACCTGTACTGTTCGTGACGTAAATGAACAGCTTGCCAAGGTTAAAGGCGCCGAAATAGGATATACCACAACTCTAAAACTCATGCAGATCATGCATGAAAAGGGTCTTCTTGAGCGGGAGACAAGCAGCCGCACTCACATTTATAAAGCTTTAATATCGCAGTCAACAACCAGTCAGAATTTATTGAACTCTTTAATTGAAACTGTTTTTAATGGTTCGGCGGCGCAATTGGTTATGCAAGCCTTAAGCAATAGGAATTCTTCCAGGGAAGAGATAGAAATGATTAAAAAACATCTTGATCAGTTGAATAAAAAATAGAATTATGGAACTAACTATCCTTTTTTCAGCATTGAGCCAAGCCATCTTCTACTCCATTTTAATTGGCCTTATTGTGTACGCATTTGTGAAGCTTATTATAACTGCATTTTCCGAATTGCCTTCATCTGATCGTTATAAAATTCTCTACACTGGAATGATATGGATATTTGTCAGTTTCATCGTCTCCTTTTCGGATGCTTTTCTAACAGAACTAAATAACGCCAAAATTAATGTGCCTTTGCAAACATTTGAACAAAGGGCACTTTCAGTTGAAGCCTTTAAGAGTGAGTCCCTCTTGCCAGGCATCTCAAAATGGATAGCAATCATATATTTTGCGGGTTTACTCACTCAATCTGCAATGCTATTATTTAGCTTGTTCCAGGTCAATAGAATCAGGGAAAAAAGTTTCAGGAAAGTGGACCTTAGGTTGAACTCACAACTCAATTTACTTTCCAAAAAACTTAATTTGAAGAAGAAAGTTACACTTTCTATAGCCAACGACACCCTAATCCCCTGCACTATCGGATTTATTAAACCGATCATACTTTTTCCGATCGCGATAATAAACAGCTTGAATCCGGCAGAAGTTGAGGCAATTTTACTGCATGAACTGGCACATATCAAGCGGAATGATTATCTCTTCAACATCATACAACGAATTATGGAGATGGTTCTGTTCTTTAATCCGGCCATATGGTTCATCGGAAAAGAAATAAGAAACGAAAGAGAATACTGTTGCGATGACCTTGTAATCCAAAATACTTCTAATCCTATGATTTATGCCAAGGCACTTCTTCAAATTGCTGAGAATAAAACCCATGATCTAAATTTATCACTTTTTGCATCAGGTACAGGTAAATACACATTATTTAACCGTATAAAACGAATTACAAACATGAATGCTATGAATTTAAATCCTAAACCTCACCTCCTTGTCTCATTAACCGTGGTTGCCGTATGCATCTCTTTAGCATGGATGATTCCGGCTGAACAAGTTGTCCGGCAACAAAAGAATAATCATACAGCCGCTAGTAAAATTAAGCCTGACACTGTTCGCCTTGAAATCCCGACAGTTCCAAACCCTGCAGAAGCTCCTCCAATTCATCCAATTCATCCAATGCAATCAATGCAATCAATACATACTAAACCTGAGCTAATGCTGGCGCCCCTGGCTCCTAATGTCCCGGAACTTCCTGAAGTTCCGTTAATGTCGTCACCTGTTATACCGCACACTCCTTCGCCAATAGCGATTTCGTTCGCATCGGATACTAACAAGTTAAAAAAGAAACTGAGCAGTTCCGAATGGAAAAAACATATGGAGGAGATGAAGATCCATACCGAAGAAATAAAAAGGCATTTTGAGAGCCCGGAGTGGAAAAAACAGATCGCTGACATGAAAGTCAATGCTGAGCAAATGAAACTTCAAGCCTTTGCAATGCAAAAAGAATTTAACAGTCCAGAATGGAAGATTAAAATAGAAGAGATGAAGAAACTTTCAATCGAAATGAAGAAGCAATTCGAATCTCCGGAATGGAAGAAGAAGATTGACGAGATGAAAATTAACTCTGAGGAAATGCGAAAACAATTTGATTCTCCAGAATGGAAAAAGAACATTGAGGAAATGAGAGTAAACGCTGAGGAGTTTAGAAAACAGTTCGACTCTCCGGAATGGATAAAACAAATAGAGGAAATTAAAATGAAGTCTCAGGAAATAAAACAGGAGGCTGAAAGGGTTAAGAAAACAAAGGTCACTCCATAAAACTAATTTAAAACGCTGTTAATTTTGAAAGCCTCTGATGTTGATCAGGGGCTTTCTTTTATGAATGGTGATCGGGAAGTATTGCATTATTAGAGGTTAGTTGGTAGTTGTTAGACGGAGCGTCTAGCCTTTCCAGCCTAAACACTAATTTCTAAAAATTAACCCCTAACAACCAAATACTAATTTATATTTGAGTCGTGATCGGGAATCCCATACAACTATATAAAAACGCCTACGCGGGTCTCAGCAGAGAAAACTGGTATCTTTCGATAGTAATGTTCATTAACAGGAGCGGCACAATGGTCGTTCCTTTTATGACTATTTACTGCACCCAAAAATTAGGCTTTTCAATAGTTCAGGCTGGGGTAATTATGTCCTTATTTGGTTTGGGCTCCATCCTCGGTGCATTTTTCGGTGGCAAGATTACAGACAAGCTTGGCTTCTACCATTTGCAGCTAGGTGCACTTTTCAGCGGCGGAGTGTTATTTATCTCGCTGGCCTTTTTGGAAACCTTCCTTAGCCTGGCAACTGGAACATTTCTTCTAAGCATGTGTAATGAGTCATTCAGACCAGCTAATTCAGCTGCGATAGCACATTATAGTTCTGAAAGGGTGCGAACACGGGCTTATTCGCTGCACAGGCTAGCTATTAACCTGGGCTGGTCATTTGGCGGCGCATTTGGAGGTTTTATTGCTTCAATCGACTATCATTTTTTATTTTATGTGGATGGCTGCACAAATATTTTAGCCGGTTTTCTACTTCTTAAACTCTTACCTCAAATTAAGAAAGAAAAAGCTCCCACAGACGCACCAAACAAACCAGTCATCCGTTCAGCTTACCGCGACAAACTATATCTTGCTTTTATTTTTCTGACCATACCTTTTGCTTCGTCCTTCTTTCAGTTCTTTATATTACAACCGGTTTTTTTTAAAACTGAATGGCACTTTACCGAGCAGTTTATTGGGGGTTTAATGGCTCTCAACGGACTCATTATAGTCACCACAGAAATGGTAATGGTACACAACCTCGAGGGTCGGCGTAATCCGTTATTTTTTATTTCTCTTGGAGTTTTCGTTGCTGCATTTAGCTATGTAGCTCTAAATGTTCTACCCCCGACTGCATGGGCGGCTGTAATATCAGTGGTGCTCATCACATTTGGGGAAATGCTTTCCATGCCGTTTATGAATGCTTTTTGGATAAGCCGCTCCAACGAAAATAATCGCGGCGAGTATTCTGCATTATACACAATAGCCTGGTCAATTGCCCAGATAATCGGTCCGGCTTATGGCGCATTTCTTATTCAATACGGCGGATTCAAACTTTTCTGGTGGTTCCTTACTGCTATCTGCATCTGTTCGTCAATAGGCTTTATGCTGATAAATTATCTGGAGCCTATACGGAAGTGGAAGAAAACCCGCTATTTTTGACTATGCGGAAAATAAGACTGGATGAACTTGGTCGGGTGGATGTTAAAGCCTTTAAAGAACTGGAAAAGTTACCTATAGTCGTAATACTGGATAATGTACGGAGTATGCATAATATAGGTTCAATTTTCCGTACATCCGACGGATTTGCAATTGAAAAGATCTGTCTTTGCGGAATTACAGCTCAGCCTCCTCACCGGGAAATTGAGAAAACAGCTTTAGGAGCTACTCAATCAATTGACTGGGCCTATTATGGAACGGTTACTACAGCAATTGAAGGGCTTAAGCGTGAAGGCTATATTATCATCGCCGTTGAACAGGCGGAAAATAGCGTGAAGCTTACAGACTACGAACCAAAAAAATCAGAAAAATATGCGCTGATCTTTGGGAATGAAGTGCATGGAGTTAGTGAAGAAGCAATGAATATGGCAGACGAATGCCTTGAAATACCTCAGTTTGGAACAAAACATTCGTTTAACATTGTAGTATCTGCAGGAATAGTGTTATGGGATTTTTTTTCAAAGCTAGATCCCGGATTGTAAACGCGCCGCAACCGAACTTAATATAGAATGAAAATAGAAAAATTAAGAAATATAGATATCGACCTGCTCAAGAAATTACAGCCTAAAACGTGGACAGATATAAGGCCCTATTTTTATTATTATTCGGGTTCTAGTTTCTGTCAGCCATTAAAAATTTCAGAAAATGGTAAAATCATAGCCGTTGGAACAAATATTCAACATCAGGATTCCGCCTGGCTGGCGCACATTATTGTTCATCCTGATCACAGAAACAGGGGTTTGGGAAGAGAAATAGCTTCTGCGCTAATTAATGATCTCGATCGAAAAAAGATTAGCACTATATATCTGGACGCTACTGACATGGGATACCCTGTTTACAAAAGACTTGGCTTCGAAGTTGAAACTGAATATATTCATCTGAAAGGAAAACATACTGATCGGTATCTCTCTGACGAGAGCGCCATTATTCCCTTTTATCCAGGGCTTAAAGATGAGCTCCTTTCGTTGGACCGGCGAATCTCTGCAGAAGACCGCTTAAATGTTATCGAGCCACACCTTCAGTTCTCAATAGTCTATGTAACTCAGGGAAAAGTTCATGGAGGCTACTTCCCCACCCTGCTGGACGGTTTTGTCTTAGCCGAAAACCCATTGGCAGGAACAGAATTAATGAAAATAAGAATGCGAAATAAACTTACTGCACGATTTCCATCAGATAATCAGGCTTGTGTGGACTTCCTGATCGCCAACGGCTATAAAATCACAGGTACTTCTAAACGGATGGTTCTCGGAGAAAAACGCCCGTGGAATGGTAAAGGGATATTTAACCGGATAAGCGGCGGCCTTGGGTGAGTGGTACGTTGTACGGATACGTTGTACGTTGCTGGACGCATAATTGAGACGGTTCTAAAATAAAAAGCTCCCGTTAAATAATGAGTGCCCCCTCACGTAAAACGTATTACTTACAACTTAAAACTTCTTACCCGATCATATATTCCTGCACCCTATCTTTACTCGGCAAACTTGATCGTCCCATAAGAAACTCATCAGCACGGCGGGCTGCCTCCCGTCCTTCAGAGATCGCCCATACTACCAGGGACTGCCCGCGGCGCATATCACCGGCAGCGAATATTTTAGGGATATTGGTTGCATACTGGCCTTCAATGGCATTTACGTTGCCTCGGGCATCAAGCTCGAGGCCAGTGTTTTCTACCAGCCCTTCATGCTGTGGATGTAAAAATCCCATCGCCAGTAAGGCTAGCTGGCTCGGAAGTTCACGTTCAGTACCCTCTATTTCCGCAAATTTAACGGGACGGCCGAGCGGATCCAGCTCCCAGCTTACGTCAGAAACTAGTATCGCCCTAAGCTCCCCATTTTCATTGCCCAAAAACGCTTTAGTATTTATTCCCCAGAAGCGTTCACAACCCTCTTCATGAGAACTCGTTGTTTTAAGCACCATTGGATATGTAGGCCAGGGCATATTCGCGTTGCGCTCTTCCGGCGGCTGTCCCATTAATTCAAACTGTTTTACTGTATTTGCATGCTGCCTGTTCGAGGTTCCAACGCAATCAGAACCGGTGTCTCCACCCCCAATAACGATCACATCTTTTTCTGTAGCAAGGATTTTTTCATCAGGAAAAGAAATATTGCTTATTGTTTTGTTCTGTTGCTTTAGAAAATCCATTGCAAAATGAATCCCCTTAAGTTCGCGGCCCGGGATGTTAAGATTGCGAGGAATTGTTGATCCTGCAGCCATAATTATAGCATCATGCTGATCTACGAATTCTTTCATTCGGCCGTTGGCGCCAACTTCGGTATTACAGACAAAGTTTACTCCCTCTTCTTCCATTACCTGCAAGCGACGGTCTATAATCGATTTTTCAAGCTTAAAATCAGGAATACCATAACGTAGTAAACCGCCCGGAAGATCATCACGTTCATAAACCGTTACAGTGTGACCTGCTTTATTCAATTGCGCGGCAGCGGCGAGTCCGGCCGGACCAGAACCCACTACAGCGACTTTTTTTCCCGACCTTAAGATCGGAGCGTTTGGCTTAACGTATCCTTTAGAAAAAGCGATCTCAATAATATGTTTCTCAATTTCCTCAATAGTGATCGGTGGTTTATTAATTCCAAGGACGCAAGCTGCTTCACATGGCGCAGGGCAAATACGCCCTGTAAATTCAGGAAAATTATTTGTCGAATTTAGAATTAAATAAGCTTCTTCCCATTTACCCTGATAAACTGCATCATTGAACTCAGGGATCACATTTCCCAGCGGGCAACCTGCATGACAAAATGGAATACCGCAGTTCATACATCTGGCCGCCTGCTCATTCAATTTCTCTGCGGGATACTCATGCACAAACTCATTATAATTCTTTACCCGCTCTTCAGGGGCTGTTTTTGATGGAAGCTCCCTGCCATACTCCTTAAATCCTGTTGGTTTTCCCATTATCCTGCTGATTGCTGAACCTTTCGAAGGTTCAATACTTTTTTGTACTCTTTAGGGAATACTTTTATGAAAAATACAGACTGTTGTTCCCAGTCGTCCATGATATACCTGGCCACCTGGCTATCCGTAAGCTGTGCATGTTTATACAACAGGCTGCGAATTTCTTCTTCATCCTGTAAAGAAAGTGGATCCAGATCAACCATTTCACAGTTACAGTTTGCTACAAACGAATTATCCGGATCATAAACCCAGGCTAAACCTCCGCTCATCCCAGCCGCAAAATTTCTGCCTGTCTTACCCAGGATCAGAGCCCTTCCACCAGTCATGTATTCACATCCATGATCTCCTACACCTTCCACCACTGCCGTTCCACCTGAATTCCGCACTGCGAAACGCTCTCCAGCCTGACCTCTTACAAATAATTCACCAGAGGTTGCACCGTACAAAGCAACATTACCTATTATAATATTTTCCTGGGGTGTTGTAGTGTTTTTTACTGAAGGATAGATCACTAACTGTGCCCCAGATAAACCCTTACCTACGTAATCATTAGCTTCACCTTCCAGTTCGAATGATATACCCTTGGTACAGAAAGCGCCAAAGCTTTGACCGGCAGAGCCAGTAAATTTGTAATTGATCGTGTTATATGGCAATCCCGCCGAAAAATACTTCTTTGTAATCTCATTTGAAAGGAGCGTCCCGACTGTCCGATTGGTATTTTTTATATTAAAGGAAGCGAAAACTGGTGTCTTTGATTCGATGGCGTCTTTAGCCTTTTCAAGGAGTTTCCAATCGAGAATCTCTCGCAAACCGTGATCTTGTCGTTCACTATTGTACAAGGTCATGCCTGATGGATTATCCATAGAGTACAAAATACCTGACAGATCAATGTTTTTAACTTTCCAATGATCCACATCGTCGCGCATCTTAAGGAACTGAACTTTTCCAACCATATCATTAACGGTGCGGAATCCAAGCTCTGCCATTATCTCACGCAGTTCTTCTGCTATGAATTTGAAGAGGTTGACTATATGCTCCGGTTTGCCGCTGAAAAGTTTCCTCAATTCAGGGTCCTGTGTTGCAACTCCCACCGGGCACGTGTTGAGATGGCATTTACGCATCATAATACATCCACCAGCCACCAGCGCAGCTGTAGCAACGCCCCATTCTTCTGCACCTAAAAGAGTCGCAATTGCGATATCTTTTCCAGTCTTTAACTGCCCGTCTGTTTGCAGAACAACCCTGCTCCTAAGTTTATTTTTTACTAAGGTCTGCTGGGCCTCTGCAAGTCCTAGTTCCCATGGCAAACCAGCATGCACAATAGAAGTTAAAGGTGAAGCTCCTGTTCCCCCGTCATAACCAGAGATAAGGATCACATCAGCATGAGCTTTTGCCACTCCTGCAGCGATAGTCCCAACACCTGCCTTCGAAACCAGTTTTACACTGATCCGGGCGGCACGATTAGCATTTTTGAGGTCAAATATTAGTTGTGCCAGATCCTCTATAGAATAAATATCGTGATGCGGCGGTGGGGAAATTAAGCCCACTCCAGGTGTTGCATGGCGGACCTTTGCAATCCAATCATCAACTTTATCGCCCGGCAGCTGACCTCCCTCGCCGGGTTTTGCACCCTGAGCCATCTTAATCTGAAGCTCATCGGCATTAGCCAGGTAATTGGCGGTTACACCAAATCTCGCCGAAGCGATCTGCTTAATCGCTGATCGCATTGATCCGCCATCAGGCATTACCTCATACCTTAACTCATCTTCGCCACCTTCCCCGGTATTACTTTTTGCTCCAATACGGTTCATCGCAATAGCCAGAGTACTATGTGCTTCATGCGAAATTGACCCAAACGACATAGCGCCGGTAGCGAAACGTTTCAAAATTGCTTCGATTGGTTCAACCTCATCAATAGGAACAGGCTGGCGGTGATGTGCAAAATCAAGAAGGCCGCGGATAGTGTACAGGCTGTCTGTCTGATTATTTATGTGTGATGCATACTTTTTATAGACTTCAAAATTGTTTGTACGGGTGGAATGCTGAAGTAAGTGTACAGTGTCAGGGTTAAACAGATGCGCTTCTCCCTTTCTTTTCCACTGGTATACGCCGCCTGCGGGCAGGATTCGAGTTTCGATCCCAGTACGTCTGAAGCCTGTGAAATGCTTATGTAATGCTTCCTGAGCGATATCGTCCAGACCAAGCCCTCCTATGCGGGATACAGTTCCAGTAAAATAATGATCGACTACTTCTTTATTAAGACCGACGATCTCGAAGATCTGGGCACCGTGATAAGACTGCAACGTTGAAATCCCCATCTTTGAAAAGATCTTGAGTAGGCCGTCATTTACAGATTTAGTATAATTCTTGTATAGCGACTTAAGATCAAGAGTTGTATCCAGCTTTTCGTCTGTCTTTAGCTTTCGTATTGTTGCCAGGGCAAGATAAGGATTAACTGCAGTTGCGCCGAATGCAATAAGGCATGCAAAATGATGAACCTCCCAAACATCTCCCGCCTCAAGCATTATTCCCACTGCGCCCCGCAAACCCTTCTTGATCAGGTGGTGGTGGACGGCAGAGACGGCCAATAATGAAGGAATTGGTGCATGTTCAGAATCAAGTGCCCGGTCTGATAAAATCAACACTTCGAAACCATCATGCACAGCATCCTCTGCATATCTGCACAATCGATCCAGTCCGCGCTGAAGCGTACCCGGCTGACCGTCGGCCTTAAAATATGTTTGTAGTGTTTTAGCCTGAAAGGAGCCAGTATCAATACTTCTTATCTTCTCCAACTCAGTATTGCTCAGTACGGGATGCGGTAAGGCAACACAATGGCAATGCATCTTATCCTCATCAAGGATATTACCGTTATTGCCCATAAAGCCTGCCAGGCTCATCACCAGACGCTCTCTGATCGGGTCGATAGGCGGATTTGTTACCTGAGCAAAAAGCTGTTTAAAATAATTGGAAAGGTGTTGCGGGCGGTCTGAAAATACTGCCAAAGGTGTATCAGTGCCCATAGAGCCAATCGCTTCCTTCCCGAGCAATGCCATGGGCTTGATCAACGTATCAATATCCTCGCGTGAGTAACCAAATACCTGTTGGTACTTAAACGTTGATTCATTGGACATCTGAGTGAAAGCTACCCTCGGCTCGGCGAGATCTTCAAGCCTTATTTTATAATTTTCAAGCCATTGCGCATAAGGCTGGCGGGTTGTAACTTGATTCTTTATCTCATCATCTTCGATTATAGAGCCCTTAACCGTATCAACAACAAGCATTTTCCCCGGCTGCAAACGGCCTTTCTTAATGACTTTTGATTCATCAACCGGTAATACGCCCGCTTCAGAAGCTACTATAATCTGATCGTCGTTGGTGATAACAAAACGTTGAGGACGGAGGCCGTTTCGATCAAGCGTTGCACCGATCATATGCCCATCTGTAAAAGCAATAGCAGCCGGTCCATCCCATGGTTCGATCAGTGTAGCATGATATTCGTAAAACGCTTTGGTAAGAGGATCCATCTGCTCATTACCATCCCATGCCTCAGGGATCAGCATCATCATCACATGAGGCAATGATCTGCCGCAATGGAACAATAGTTCAACAACATTGTCAAGGCATGCTGAGTCAGATTGATTATTATCTATTACGGGAAGAAGCATATCCATCTCGTCCTTACTAAAAAAAGGAGATGCAAAGGATCGGATGCCTGAATAAAACCAGTTGAGATTTCCTTTGAGAGTGTTGATTTCCCCATTGTGAGCGATGAACCTGAAAGGCTGCGCCAACCTCCAGGAGGGAAAAGTATTCGTTGAGAATCGTGAGTGGATCATTCCAAAAGCAGAGGTAAGATCTGAATTATTCAGATCCTGAAAATATGTCCTAACCTGGCTGCTGGTAAATTCTCCTTTATATATAATAATATTTTGTGAAAGCGAGCATACGTAAAACTGCTGTTCTGCCGCTTTAACAGCTTCACGAATTGTTTTTGTAACCAGATTTTTTAATACATAAAGTTTGCGCTCAAAATCTTCTGCAGTATGAAGGGAAGCAGGTTTATCAATGAAGATTTGTTCTATATCCGGCTCAGCCGAAAATGAAGCTTCCCCAACAATACCCTTGTTTATAGGAACAATTCTGTAACCGAGTATTTTAAGCCCTAGTTTTTCAGCACATTTTGTAATTACCGCGCGACAAGCTTCCTTTATAGTTGCTTTTTTCGGCAAAAAGAGCATGCCTACACCATAGCTACCGGGCTCATCAATGTGTATATCTAATTTTACAGCCTCTTTTTTGAAAAAGTCATGTGGGAGCTGCATCAAAATTCCCGCGCCATCACCCGAATCCGGATCACAACCGCAAGCTCCGCGGTGCTCCATGTTTTCTAAAATAGTAAGAGCATCGCTCACAATCTGATGCGACTTCCGGCCCTTAATATTAGCAATGAAACCAATTCCACAAGCGTCATGCTCATAATCCGCATTATATAATCCTTGCTGCTGGCTGTCAGTATTTGTCATTAAAAATCGAGTATTTATAAATTCCTCTAAAATAAGCAAAAGGGGACTGATTACTTAATTTTCAATAATTTTTGTCATTCAATCAAAAACTAGCATTTCTAAGACCGGCAATTGCTAATTACATAATTATATACACAATATATTACAAATATGATATTTCATATTCCAATTTGCTACTGCAGGACGATAATTGCAATTTTTTCCTACTTTTGTCGCGGGCAAGTCTTTTACGACCAGCTCCCTTTGAACTCCCCCAGGGTGGGAACACAGCAAGGGTAGAAGGTTGTAGCGGTGCGATAAAAGGTGCTTG
>NZ_JBKJUM010000123.1:0-8187 GCF_046590655.1 Daejeonella sp. | reverse complement strand
AATTTGCACATGTCAAACTTATGACTATTTTTGTGTAAATTACATTAATAAAAAATTGTTAACCTTTAAAAAAACAAAGTATGAATTATTCTACAATTAAGAAAGCCATTGTGTTTTCGTTAGTAGCAGTGTTAGGCCTGACAGGCATTTCTAACGCACAAGATGCTACTTCGAGCTCGGCGAGTTCTTCTGCCAAAGTGTTTGGTGGACGAGGACAGTACAGAACATGGAACCTTGGCATTAATGCTGGTGTAATGACGCCACACATTGCTATTGGCGGTACTAACGATTTCAACAAGATCAATGCTGAGTTAGGTTACGGATTATCTCTTCGTAAGCAACTAGGTCACGCTTTTGGAATTCAGTTTGACGGAATCCGTGGAGAACTTTCTGGAGAAAACGATCCTGCAAAATCTTTTGTTCCTGCAGGTAGCTACACTTCATTTGAAACTGATGTTGCTTATGCATTATCTCTTGCAGGTGTTGTTAACGTTGCTACAGTAGATTTCTTAAAGAGAGAAAACAATGTAAATTTCACTGCGAAAGCAGGTTGGGGTATCGTTGGTTTTGCTCCAAGATTGCCGTTTGACTGGAAAGGTAAAGCTGGTGATAACAGAGACGAGAAATTTGTTCAGGAGTCTTTCTTCCCGTTGGGAGTTGGCGCAAAATTCAAAATATCTGAACGCGTTAATTTCGACCTTGGTTACACAATGAACTTCCTTGATGGTGATAACCTTGATGGAATTTATGGTCGTCCAAATTCAAAAGATAAATGGTCTTACAGTTCTGCAGGTTTAGAATTCTCTTTAGGTTCTACTGCTAAACCAAACTTAGACTGGGTTAACCCACTTGCTTTGATGTATGATGAGTTAAAAGATCCTACATTACGTCAGGAAGTTGAAGCTTTAAAAGGTCGTGTTAGCGCTCTTGAAGCTCAGGATCTGTTAAAAGATTCAGATGGTGACGGTGTTGCTGATAAATTAGACAAATGTCCTGGAACTGAAGCTGGTGTTAAAGTTGATGGTTCAGGATGTCCTTTAGATGTTGATGCTGACGGTATTCCAGATTCGAAAGATGCTTGTCCTACTGTTAAAGGTACAGCGGAGTACAACGGTTGTCCTCCTCCAGAAGCAAGTAATGCAATGGCTACTGGAAACGTTATCCAATTCGAATTTGACTCTTCAGTATTAAGAACTGATGCTTACCCGATCTTAGATAGAATATCTTCTGATCTTAGAGCTAATTCTTCTTCACGTGTTCAATTAGAAGGTCACGCTTCTTCAGAAGGTACAACTGAGTATAACATGACTTTGTCTAGAGATAGAGCAAACTCTGTTAAAACTTACCTTGTTAATTCTGGTGTTGCTGCTAGCAGAATCTCAACTTCAGCATTTGGCGAAAGCCGCCCGGTTGCATCTAATGCAACTGAGGAAGGACGTGTACAAAACCGTCGTGTTGAAGCAAAAATGCAATAAACAATATTGTATATAAGCATATTGTAAAGAGTCCTGTTCCGATTATTCGGAACAGGATTTTTTTTTTGTAAATTTGCTAAAGATGTATTTTTTCAGAAAGCAGGATCCGAACCGCCCGACAAATTTCAATTTGAAGGTTATGCACTATATTAATGCATTAGCTATTATTATGTTTCTTGGGGGCATACTTTACAAACTGATCAATTGGTTTATACTATCAGGGAAATAGCATTATTCCCTCTCATTTATAATTACACTCCATGAAATCTATTATTTATTCAAAGAATGCTCCAGCCCCCATAGGACCTTATAGCCAGGCTGTTAAAGCAGGAAATATGCTGTATATATCTGGCCAAATCGCTATCGATCCTGTTAACCAGCAACTTATAGATGGAAGCATAGAAGATGAAACTGGTCAGGTGATGCAAAATATTGAAGCACTTCTCGTGGCATCTGGATTTTCATTTGCTGAAATTGTTAAAACCAGTATCTTTTTGAGTGATATGAAACATTTCACCAAAGTAAATGAAATCTACGGATCCTTTTTTAAATCTGATTACCCCGCCCGGGAGACGGTAGCGGTACTGGGTTTACCTAAGAACGTCAACGTTGAAATATCAGTGATTGCCTATAAAGCATAAGTTGAAGGAAGGCAGGACAAAGTATTTTATTGCCGCGTTATTATCGGTTGTTATTTGGGGCTTTTTCTCAATCCCTTTAAGACTTTTACAGGACTATGCTCCTGAAGATATCTTGCATTACAGAATATTTACTTCCCTGATTATTACCTGGCTGGTAATATTATTTTTCAGAAAATCGAAACTTAAACAAGATCTGACTTATCTGAAGTCCGAATCAAAAACTGAACGAAAGCGAATCATTTGGTTGAGTATTCTCGCCGGCTTCTTAATAACTAGTAACTGGTTTACGTACATTTATGCTGTTAATGAGGTGAGTTTGAAATCAGCTGCCTTCGCTTATATGATATGCCCGCTTATCACTGCCATGGGAGGATTCTTAATTCTAAAGGAGAAATTATCCACGTTTAAGCTGGCAGCAATTGGGATCGCTGCAATAAGCATAGTAATTTTAGCACAGGGTTCCTTTCGGGAACTGCTATGGTCAGTGATCGTTGCTTCACTATATGCCTTTTACCTAATCATCCAACGGGTTATGGGAAGAATTGATAAACTTCTTATGCTGGGTATTCACTTGGTGATCGCCACCGTTATAACTTTGCCCTTATTCCTGTACAATTTCCAGCAGTTGCCGCTTGATCTATACTTCTGGACAGTCATTGTTATTATTTCCATTTTATTTACAATAGTACCGCTCTTTTTGAGCCTCTATGCCCTTATAGGTATGCCATCGTCCACACTTGGGATCATTATTTATCTTAACCCAATCGTTGCTTTTGCCGTAGCATTTTTTTACTTTCACGAAGGAATTGATCCTCACCAGTTATATGCATATTCCATGCTTTTCGCTGCTGTAATAGTCTTCAACTGGAATAGCATTAAAGAATTAACAATAAGGCCCGCTGAATAAATAGTGGATTTACCTTCCGGGAAATTGAAAGAACAGATCTTAAAGACGCCGGTGGAATACCTGAAAGGGGTAGGAACCCAACGCGCTGACATCCTAAAAAAAGATTTGGCCATCTTTACTTATCAGGACCTCCTGGAGCACTATCCGTTTCGTTATATTGACCGCACCCGCTTTTATAAGATCAGGGAGCTAAATGGTGAACTTCCCGCGGTTCAGATACTTGGAAGGATTGTTTCGAAGGATATAATTGGTGAAAAGCAGGCTAAGCGACTGGTGGCTAATTTCAAAGACGAAACCGGTAGTATAGAGCTCGTTTGGTTCCAGAGTCTTAAATGGGTGGATAAGATAATCCAACAGGGGGCTGTTTTTATGATATTCGGTAAGCCAGCAATATTTAATGGGCGAATCTCCATTACACACCCCGAAGTCGAACTATATCAGCCAAAAGCCGAAAATAAGGGTAATTTAAGCCTTCAACCCGTTTATAGCTCAACTGAAAAACTAAAGCAATTTAATCTTGATAGCCGTGGAATACAGCGCATTCTGGCCAACCTCATTGATCAGGTTATCAGGCAAATAGAGGAAACACTCCCGGATCAAATTTTGGCTGAGCATCGGCTAATGAGTCGTCAAAAAGCGTTTTTCAACATTCATTTTCCCGATAACACAGAGCTTTTGCGGTCGGCTGAAAGGCGCCTCAAGTTTGATGAGCTGTTTTTCATTCAACTAAAACTGCTTCGAACAAAAATCATCAGGACGCACAAGTTTAAAGGGGCTGTTTTTGCTAGCGTTGGTGAAAAGTTCAATACATTTTTTTCGGAAAAGTTACCTTTTGAATTAACAAGCGCACAGAAAAGGGTTGTTAGGGAGATTCGACAGGATACACAAAGGGGCATACAGATGAACAGGCTGCTCCAGGGTGACGTGGGTAGCGGCAAAACAGTAGTAGCCTTAATGATGACGCTTCTGGCAATAGATAATGGTTTTCAGGCATGCATTATGGCTCCTACAGAGATTCTTGCTCAGCAACACTATATTTCAATTAAATCACTAGTCGGAGATGATTTTGTAGAAGTGGAATTGTTAACCGGTTCTACCACTAAAAAACTTAGAAAAATTCTTCATGATAAGCTCGAAAATGGACGGTTAAATATCCTGGTGGGTACACACGCTCTGATCGAAGATGCAGTAAAGTTTCAGAACCTGGGGCTGGTAGTTATTGATGAACAACATCGGTTTGGCGTCGAACAACGCGCAAAACTCTGGCGAAAAAATACTATCCCTCCGCACGTATTGGTTATGACCGCGACTCCCATTCCGCGAACACTCGCAATGACTTTGTACGGTGACCTTGATATCTCAGTCATTGATGAGTTGCCTGCAGGGAGAAAACCAATTAAAACGGTACATATGTATCATAGCCAGCGTCTCAGGATGTTTGGATTTATGAAAGAGGAAATTGAAAAGGGAAGACAGATTTATATTGTTTACCCTTTGATTAAAGAGAGTGAGAAGCTCGATCTCTTATATCTTGAGGCTGGAATTGATGCTATTTCAAATGTATTTCCTCCGCCACTATATAATATTAGCATTGTTCATGGAAAGTTGACTCCTAAAGAAAAGTCTTCGGAAATGGAGCGCTTCGTCAAAAAGCAAACTCAAATAATGGTGGCCACAACTGTAATTGAAGTTGGAGTCAATGTTCCCAACGCGAGTGTAATGATCATAGAAAACGCTGAACGTTTCGGATTATCACAACTGCATCAACTTCGCGGACGGGTTGGGAGGGGCGTAGATCAATCTTACTGCATTCTCATGTCGGGAAATAAGCTCAGTTCTGATGCAAGGATACGCCTAGATACAATGGTGCGCACAAACGATGGCTTTGAAATTGCAGAAATTGACCTTCAGCTTCGCGGCCCGGGAAATATAGAGGGAACTCAACAAAGCGGGGTTCTCGATCTTAAACTTGCAGACCTGGCCCAGGATCAGCAGATACTAATTGAAGCAAGGAAAACGGTTATCAAAATTCTGGAAGATGATCCTGAGTTAACAGATGAAAGTAACAGGTTGCTGCGTCAGTATTTTGAAAGAAGGGTTGGGGGGATAAGCTGGGATAAGATTTCATGAAAATAGCCTAATTTGCACTATGAAATTGATAGCAACATTTATCTCGATATTATATTTATCAGGCAACTTATTTGCCCAGAATCCTGACTCTCTTATTATTAAAAAAATATATGACGAAGCTCTTGGTAGCGGACAGGCTTATACTAACCTGGAATACTTGTGTAAAAAAATTGGGCCGCGGTTAAGTGGCTCCCAAAACGCAAACAAAGCTGTCGACTGGACAAAAAAGTTGATGGTAGAATATGGTTTTGACAGGGTTTATTTGCAGGAGGTCATGGTTCCTCATTGGGAACGGGGAGCTAAAGAATCAGCTTACATATTGGATGGCACAACTAAAATTCCTGTCCGAATCGCTGCGTTAGGAGGGTCTATTGCCAGCCCATCACAGGGACTTCTTGCACAGGTAATCGAAGTGAAAAGCTTTGAGGAGTTAAGATCTTTAGGAGAGAATGTAGTCAAGGGTAAAATAGTTTTCTATAACCGTCCATTTGATAACAAGTTGTTTGACCCTTTTGAAGCATATCGCGGAGCTGTAGATCAGCGAAGTCAGGGTGCAATTGAAGCTGCAAAATTGGGCGCGCTTGGTGTAATTGTCAGGTCAATGACAAACATCATAGATGATAATCCTCATACTGGCGGAATGCGTTATCAGGATGCTGTGACTAAAATTCCAGCAGCCGCCATTAGTACGAAGGCTGCCGAATTGCTGAGCCAAAAGCTCGGCATGAAAAAGTCACCTGCCATACGTTTATACTTCAAGCAGAATTGTAAAACCCTTCCCGACGCTATATCTTACAATGTGGTGGGCGAAATCCGTGGGAGTGTCAGTCCTGAACGAATAATTACTGTTGGAGGGCACCTGGATTCCTGGGACCTGGCAGAAGGTGCTCATGATGATGGTACAGGCATTACTCAATCAATTGAGGTCTTGAGAATGTTTAAATCGCTGAATTTAAAGCCACGAAACACCATTCGTGCCGTCATGTTTATGAACGAAGAGAACGGTTTGAGAGGGGGTCTCAAATACGCCGAACTTGCTAAACAAAACCAGGAAAAGCATATGGCAGCTATGGAATCTGACCATGGGGGATTTAGTCCGAGAGGGTTCACTATTCAAGAATCCCCAACTGCAATGCTACAAATTGCTAAATGGAAGCATTTATTCGAACCATATAAAGTTACAGAGCTCTTGTCAGGCGGTGGCGGTGCAGATATTGGACCATTGAAAACAGTTGTCCCCGAAATAGTGCTTATAGGTCTTAAACCTGATTCCCATCGCTATTTCGATATTCACCATGCAAGCAGCGACGTGTTTGAGAACGTAAACAAAAGAGAACTTGAACTTGGCGCAGCATCAATGGCTTCGCTGATATATCTGATAGACAAGTACGGCATAGAATAGCCATTTTTACTGAACATGAGTGAAATCCCCCCAGCCAAGGGAAAAACTGATCCTTACATTGCCTTACGGTATCCTGAATTTCGCTCCTATGTGGCAATGCGATTCCTGTTTACTTTCGCATACCAAATCCAGGCTGTGGTAGTTGGCTGGTACATCTACCAGCTTACAAAAGATCCGCTTTCGCTCGGTTTGATCGGGCTGGCAGAAGCCGTGCCTTCTATCACGGTAACCCTCTATGGCGGCTATATCGCTGACAAATCCAACAAGAAAACAATGCTCATAAATATAATGGGCACAATGTTCATTTGTTCTTTGGCACTGGCATTCGTGACTTCCAAAGCCGCTCTGGACCTAATGTCACAAGGGGTGATTATCTCCACAATGTACGTTACGATCTTTTGTATAGGTCTGGCACGAGGGTTTTATTCACCGACAGCATTTTCCATTATGGCACAGATTATTCCGAAAGAACATTACGCTAATTCCTCTACCTGGAATAGCGGGGCCTTTCAGTTGGGGTCAATAGTGGGTCCGGCTGCTGGCGGGCTCCTGTATGGATTCGGAGGAATAACTTCCTGTTTTGTGGTAATTCTGACATTCATTGCCATGTCTCTGACTTGTATCATTTTCTTCATCAACAGCCATCCGGCAAAATTTGTAATGAAAGAAAATATCTATAAAAGTTTGGAAGAGGGAATTCGTTTTGTTTTTAAGAGCAGGATGCTTGTAGGGGCACTTAGTCTGGACATGTTTTCCGTATTTTTCGGAGGGGCAGTAGCACTGATGCCGATTTTCGCTCATGACATTTTAAAGGTAGGGTCGGAAGGATTAGGATTAATGCGGGCGGCTCCTGCTCTTGGTGCCGTTGTAACAATGTTCATTATGGCGAAATATCCGCCCATGGACAAACCGTGGAGGAATCTGCTTCTGGCTGTTGCCGGCTTTGGAATATCTATTATCTGTTTTGGATTATCCCGGAACTTCTATCTGTCGCTTTTAATTCTCTTTTTTGAGGGAGCATTCGACAGTGTAAGTGTGATAATACGTTCAACCATATTACAGATTCTAACGCCGGATCATATGCGGGGCAGAGTGTCTGCAGTGAATTCTATGTTTATCGGCTCGTCAAATGAAATCGGTGCATTCGAATCTGGCGCAACCGCTAAGCTTATGGGAACTGTCCCGTCTGTCTTATTTGGAGGTTCAATGACCCTTATCATCGTATTTATTACCTGGCTGAAAACGAAAAGATTGGTTCCTTTGAGTTTGAAGGAGATTAATACGAATTAACCATGCGGGGGCTCTTCCCCGACTGGGTCGGGGATCTCCCGCAGACGCGGCGTAGCTTGCGTCCTCTACGCATTTCAAATTCAGCGGGTTCAAAACCACAGCAGAACTACAATAAATTATTTGGATTTCATGCAATTCCCGGTTCATACGTCATGCGCCGGTCGACACATGCGGCTGTAGCCGCGTGTCATTTACGAGATCCGTCCCGGGCTTGATCCGGGATCCAATCGGGGAAGAGCCCCTTACAAAGGCCTCTGATATTTCCCCCAGAAAAAATACACCAAACAGCCCAATACCGGTGCTAAAAGAATTACAATCAGCCAAAGTAGCTTGGTATTTATA
>NZ_JBKJUM010000107.1:0-3499 GCF_046590655.1 Daejeonella sp. | reverse complement strand
ATGATTTTCCTTGTTACCCACATGGGGCTTGCGCAACAAGTTGACCTTGGAAATAATAAAGAAATTGAAGGTGTAGATTATATTTTAGGAGCTGACACCCACGAGAGGGTTCGAACTCCTATTGATGCGAAGTATGCCAAAGTTACAGAACCTGGTGCCTTTGGGTCGTTTATATCTAAACTGGATATTGTGATTGAAGATGGGAAGATCAAAGATCACAATTACCAGCTTCTGGATGTTGACCCGAAAAAATACAAACCAGACAAAAAAATGTTAAGCATGGTTCAACAAGCTAAAGAACCCTATAAACATGAATTGGATAAAGTAATTGGAAAGACTCTGGTCCCTCTGCTTCGATATTACGTTTTAGAGAACCCGATGGATAATATGATTACCGACGCCATCATGTGGAAATTCAAACCTGATATTGCTTTAAGTAACGGCTTTCGTTTTTGCCCACCTTTAGTGCCAGATCCTAAAATCGGGACCGCAGATATTACTGCAGATTTTTTGTGGAGCATGCTACCGGTTGAAAGTGAAGCAAAGGGTGGTGAAGTTTCTGGCCGGCAATTGTGGAACTGGCTTGAACAAGAACTGCATAATGTGTTTGCAAAAGAACCGGCAGAACGTTTTGGTGGATGGGTAATACGCTTCTGTGGAATGGAAATAAACTTTACTGCTAACAATGACAAAGGTAAACGGCTGAACTGGGTAAAGGTGAAAGGCAAAAAAGTAGATATTGAAAAAATGTACAGCATAGTAGCCTGCGAGAGAGAAGGCGACCCTGACGATACGTTATGCCGTGTAGTAAATGTGAAAAATGCAAAGAAGCTCGGTGCTACATTACATCAGGTAATGACCGAATATCTGAAGGTTCATTC
The DNA here is from genome assembly GCF_046590655.1 of Daejeonella sp. Classification (GTDB taxonomy): domain Bacteria; phylum Bacteroidota; class Bacteroidia; order Sphingobacteriales; family Sphingobacteriaceae; genus Daejeonella. The sequence goes on along the minus strand of NZ_JBKJUM010000107.1, from coordinate 2,618 downwards.
TCCGGTATCCCCAAAAATTGAAGGACGTGTGACCGCTACTGATCAGCCGTATAACTTACTGTCCCAATTAGAAGGATATGATTATAAATTTATTTAAAAAATAATTTCAGCAATCCATTAAATGATTCCCGCTTAAAAGGGAAACTGGAAATAGAATTAATTGTATTTGGCGATGGCCAGAACCTGCCTACCATAGAAATTGGGGAGACTGGTTGAAAAAGGAAGAAAACGTTTGCTAAAAATAAATGGATAATTACTTTAAAATAATTCAGGGCTCTTACACAGGCTATTTCAACTATCTGTTAGATGAAATATTACATCTACGCTGGCATAACTATTTTTATTGGTTAATCGGACTTTCTTTATTGGTTTGGCTATTGGAAATCATCCTGCCATGGCGAAAAAACCAGCCGGTATTTCGTCAGGATTTTTGGATGGACGGGTTTTATATGTTCTTTAACTACTTTTTATTTTCTTTAATTGCTTATAATGCCATTTCCAATGTGGCTGTTGCTGCATTTAACGATTTTTTAGGACTTTTTGGAATTAAAAACCTGGCCGCTTTTCAAATCCAGTCCTGGCCTAAATGGGGTCAGCTGCTGCTTTTATTTGTTCTGGCAGATTTTATTCAATGGAATGTTCACCGGACTTTGCACCGTGTACCCTGGATGTGGGAATTCCATAAAGTGCACCACTCTGTAAAAGAGATGGGTTTTGCTGCACATTTACGTTTTCACTGGATGGAATCCATTATTTACAAAACAGTGCAATACATCCCTTTGGCCATGATAGGCTTTGGCTTGCAGGATTTTTTTGTGGTTCATATCTTCGCAACCGCTATCGGGCATTTTAATCATTCTAATCTCAATATATCTTACGGACCCTTTAAGTATATCTTAAACAACCCTAAAATGCATATCTGGCATCATGCCAGAACATTGCCGGATGGCTCTTTTGGTGTCAACTACGGACTAACCCTGAGCATTTGGGATTATCTCTTTAAAACAAATTATATACCTGCCGATGGAAGAGATATCGCACTGGGATTTAAAAACGATGAAAGCTTCCCTAAATCCTTGGGCTCCCAATTAGTCTATCCCTTTTACCGCTAAGAAAACAAAGTGATATTACATTTAATATTTCCTTTATATAAAATATTATGCCAGCAAAAAAAATGACATCTTGGTTCAATAATTGAATAGTATAAATTATCCATATAAATAGTAACCTCATGAAACTTGCGTGAGCCTATCTGCGGTAGCAGGGCTTCATCACCTTAAAAAACAAATTATTCCCAAATGAAAAAAATAACTTTATTCTGTTTCCTATTGTTAACTTTTACAATAGCAACAACAAGTTTTGCTCAGGTAAAACAGGAGGCTTTCAGCGGTGCTAAGGCTACATTAAAAAATTATAAAGCACTTTATGTGCTCAATAGTGGTGATGAAAAGAAGATTTCCGGCACTCTTAAAAACATCAGAAATGTGCTGGAAGATCCACGCTTAAAGGGAAAGCTCGAGCTAGAGTTAATCGTATTTGGAGACGGGGTGGCGGTTTATGAAAAAACTGGCCCTTTTGAAGAACGCTTAAAAGACCTCCACTCAAAAGGAGTTATTTTGGCCCAATGTGAAAACACCATTAAAGAACGTGGAATAAATAAAAACAGCCTGTTCCCATTTATATCGTATGTGCCTACAGCAAACGGCGAGATCATTATCCGGCAATATCAGGGATGGGCAACTGTACATCCGTAAAAATAACGAAGTTAACTGAATTAATTGAGATGAAAAAGTTAATCATCATAATGATATGTATTCTTCCAGGGTTTGTTCAGGCACAATCTAAACAGGATACCTTATATGTTTATGGACCGGGCGGACCGGGAGCCGCCATGGAGGAAAGTGCAACAGTGTTTTCTAAGAAACATTCCATTCCTGTTAAAGTAATTGCAGGGCCGGAGCCAAAATGGATAGAGAAAGCAAAGCAAAATGCAGACCTGGTATTTGGCGGGGCCGAATACATGCTTACTCAGTTTAAAATGCAGCACCCGGGACTAATAGACAGCACTACAAGAACCGAATTATATAAAAGGCGGGCGGGGATTCTAGTTCGTCCCGGAAATCCTAAAAATATTACTTCACTTAAAGATCTTGCCAAACCGGGTGTCAACGTATTAGAAATTACCGGCGCCGGGCAATTAGGAATGTGGGAAGACCTGGCCGGAAGGCAAAATTTGATTGCAGGGATCCAAAAAAATATTAAAGGAGCGTTTGGTAATACGGCGTTAGCAATTGATGCATGGAAGGCTGATACTAATTATGATGCGGTAATAATTTTTGCGTCCTGGTATAACCGGCTAAAAGATGTATCTGAGCTGGTAGAAATCCCTAAAAAGCAAACCGTATACAGGGGAACGCCTATAGCTATTACAACTATTTCCAATCAAAAGCCGGAAGCCCGGCAATTTATACAGTTTTTACTCTCTGCAGAAGGTCATGCCATTTTCAAAAAATGGGGATGGGAATAGTTGTGCGCTTATGCAATGGTGAATGAGTAAGCAAACTATGTATTATACCACCAAATCTCGCCTGTAATTTTTGGCATATTATATGGGATTG
>NZ_JBKJUM010000085.1:0-6936 GCF_046590655.1 Daejeonella sp. | reverse complement strand
CGGTGCGATAAACGCATCAATACCTTTCATCTTTTCATTTAATTGCTCGATCAGTAAAGTCCTAGCCCTATTAGCCTGGATGTATTCTACCGCCGGTATAAATCGAGAGGCACGAAGAGCATTGGGCCGCGCACTTTTACCCTGGAGTACCATCAGGTCTTCCCGGTTGGTAAGCGTCAGCTCATCAAAAGCCGCTCCAGCTTCCGCCGAAAGAACAATTGCAATTTCCGCGTAAGGCAGTACAGGGAGCTCAATGGGTATCAACTCTGCCCCTAGTTCTGTTAACTTAACGAGGGTCAGACTGTCATTTGCAGAATTTGCATTTCTTCTCAAAAATTCAGATTTAACGACCCCGATACGAACCCCTTTTAAACTCCCCAAAGTTGGTGTAGTATAATTAAAGGGCGCTGGTATCACACTTAGATCCTTGCCATCCGGGCCCATGATCGCATTAAATACAATTGCACAATCTTCTACATTTCGTGCAATCGGACCAAGCTTGTCCATACTCCAGCTTAATGCCATTGCTCCATATTTGCTAATTCTGCCAAATGTAGGTCTGAGTCCGGTTGTTCCATTTTCTCCGGAAGGTGAAACAATTGAACCGTAAGTTTCAGATCCAATCGCAAAGGGCATACAACCTGAAGCCACAGCAGAAGCTGATCCGGCGGATGAACCGCTAGAACCCCGCTTTATATCCCAGGGATTTTTTGTCTTTCCTCCAAACCAAACATCGCCCTGAGCTAATTCGCCGAGGGTCATCTTTGCAATCATCACTGCTCCTGCTGCTTCAAGCCTGGTGATTACGGTTGCATCAGCATCAATCACCTGATCTTTGTAAGGAACAGAGCCCCATGTAGTTTTATACCCCTTTGCCGCAAGTAAATCTTTAGCCCCAAACGGGATACCATGCAATACTCCGCGGTAATTTCCAGCGGCTATTTCTAAATCGGCCTTTTTTGCCTGAGCCATCGCCCGTCCTTCTGTAATAGTAATCACATTGAGAAGAATGGGATCGTATTTTTTTAAGCGGTCAATGAAATATTGGGTCAGCTCGACTGAGGAAATTTGCTTGCTGCGAATTAATTGGGCAAGCTGAGAAATAGAACTAAAAGCTAAGTCGTCTTTGTTTCCGCTAAATCTCACCTTCGGTGCTGGCGACAATTTAAATCCGCTTGTTTTATCGGGATATTGGTATCCTATCGGCAGGGGGTTAAAGTTTAATGCAGGAACAACGGAATTAGGCATGTTAAGCTTACGCAGCTCAACATAGTTTTTTCGTCTCCCATCAAGAGTTTCCAGCATCGAATCTGCTTCGGCATCAGTAAATTTAATTCCAATGATCTTTTGAGCTTCTTTAATCACAGATATTGTGATCTTATCCTCATCTACCTGACGGGTAATAAATCCGCCAAGAAAAAAACTAGTTACACATGACAAACCAATAATACTATTTCGGATGTTAATGAGTTTGATATACTTCTTTTGCTTTACCATTTAATAAACATAATAAAAGAAACAGTAAATTAACACTCTACAAAAAAAGACATGGTAAAATATTTTTTTTCTTCATTAATACTGCTTTTTACAAGCCTCTCGCTTATAGCACAAACTACGAAAACAGGGGTACTGGTGATTGGCAATACAGCTGCTAGTGTTGCCGCATCACTTCAATCGGCACGCTCAGGCGCAAAAACTATTTTGCTTACTCAGACCCCTGCTATCAACGTAGACCTTAGTCGGGAGGATATACCATATCTCCAAAAGATTCAAAATCATTACAAAGTTAAGCTTAAGAAAAAACCTGGTGCAAAAGACAGCACCGTGGCTTTAGATCTTAACATGAGGAAGGATCAATATTTGAAGCTGATAAAGAGCGTCATTGACACAACTAAAAATTTGAGCCTGACCTTGAATACTGCCCTTGAAAAAATTGAAAAAGATGGCAAGGGTTGGGAAGTGAAGTTAAAAAACGGGCAAAAGATAAAAGCGGATGTTGTTGTGGATGCAACTGAAAATCTTTTTATAACGTCGATACTAAGAGTGGATGTTACTAAAACTATGGGAAACAGTGTTGCACTAAATAGCCCCTTTGATAGCAAGTTATACCGCAGTACTGTCGCAAGTGCTAATTATGGCGCTAATGCTTCAAGTGCAATTCCTATCTCTATTGGCGCATTTCTCCCAGCTGGAGTTGAAAATTTCATTATTGTTCCTAAAAGTACAAGCACCATGAAACTGGTGAGTATGTCTGCCGGACAAGCTGCTGGAACAATTGCTTCATACTGTGCATTTTTTAAGACTACAACAAAGAATATCAATGTGAGAGCAGTGCAGACAGAACTTTTAACATTTGATGCGCAACTTATCCCATTGGCAGATGTGCCGGAAAATGCTCCAAATTTTCTTACTTTTCAACGGATGGCACTTAGCGGTTTGTTAAAGCCAGTGATCTCCAAAGAAGGGGATCGGAGTGTAATGAAGTTCGATACAATTGGCACGATTTCTTCAGAACAACTGCGCATTCCGGTAAGAGAATTTTATTCAAGAAGCCAAATTTGGTTTGCTGATAATAAAAAGGAAGTAATGACCATCGAAGATGCAATAAGCCTGTTTATGTTTACGGCCACCCGTGGCGACGAGCTTAAAAAAGAAATTGAAGAAGGCTGGAAAGAAAGCTTTCAATTTGAAAGCAAGTTCGATTTAAAACGACCAATTACAAGAAAAGAATTTGCAATTCTAGCTGACCGTTATTTGCAGCCTTTTAATATCAAAGTTGACTTTGCAGGAAATTTATTGAGGTAAAAAGCAATACAGTTAAACGCGGTAATTATGAAGTGACTCCATACGGCTGGCTCAATAAAGCATTTGAACACCAGACGCATCATAGGGCACAGGCCACAATATATCTAAGATTAAACGGTATTAAACCTCCTAATGAGAAGGTGTTTTAAACTTTCTGATTACCTGCCTGCGGCAGACAGGATGATTACTGAATACTGATTAGTCCTTCAACTGCTTAAGAATCTTCAACGAACTAACTTTCCTCATCCGATAACAGTTCATTGCTGTTTCACCAAGTTTACTTATCAGCTTATAATTGACAATAGCTCCGACGGCTGCGCCAATGACAGGAATTAGCTGAGCCATTTTTGCGAGGTCGATGTAGTCTCTGTATTCCTGTTGAAAAGTACGCCAGTCAAATTTATCTACATCGTCGGGGAGTGTCCGCTGGTAATTTTCCCAATCTTCAATTTGTTTAAACACGTCAGTTCTTCCTTGCTGGCTGGAAAAGGCGAGCTGAAATATGTGCAGTATATACAATCTTTCTTTATAATTTTGAACATCATAACCATAGAGTGCAGCGATATCAAACAGGAGTTTTATTTTTATTGCAATTAGAATTGGAAAATCCGCAAGACCAAGCAAAATACCCCCTGCTCCTGTAACAGCGCCTTCAGCCGAAGCAGTTTTTCGGTAAAAATCAATTCGTTCTTTTATGAAAGCTTCTCTTAACTGTAAGGAACTATCCTTGCGGGGTTCTCTGGTAGTATATTTTGCACCAAAAAGAACGGCCTTGACCATTTTCTCTATCGTAACCGTAATGGCATTGTGGACTTTATCAGGAATCCAACGGTTGATTCTGTTCTGTAATGTTTTCGAAGCATAATTTAAAAAAGAAGGCTTCTTTCTAATTTTCAATTTCCATGTTTCAAGTTCAAAGTGAGCTTGTTGTTCGTAAAAAGTCATGAAGTATTAACAATTGAAGGGTAGTTTGGTTATGAAGTTAACGAAAGAATGATCAAACAAGCAATACTTTTTAAGAATCTATTTTCTGTCTAACCAGGAAAAAATCTTGTCTCTTGGTTCTTGCTTCATGGCTCTTTCTATCCTATCTTGCAAACCGCTAACCCACAACCAATGCCAAGATTTTACTCATTAATCACTTGCTTATTCATTATTAACAGCGTTTACTCACAAGTTTCGCCCAAAGAGCATTTCGGATTTGAAATAGGTGATGATTATAAACTGTCCACAAATACGGAGACTGAAGCTTACTTCAAAAAACTTGCAGCAAGTGAACGAGTAAAATTTGTTGAGATTGGTCAAACCGAAGAGGGACGATCGCAATATATGCTGATCATATCTTCTCCCGAAAACCTGAAAAATCTTAGTAGGTACAAAGAAATCTCCCAAAAACTTGCTTATGCTGAAGGGATCAATAACCAGGAAGCAACAGCTCTTGCAAATGAGGGTAAGGCAGTTGTGTGGATAGATGGAGGGCTGCATGCCACAGAAACTTTAGGAATCCATCAGCTCATAGAAACCGCATGGCAGCTGACAAGCAGAAATGATTCCGAAACTATGCAAATTCTCGATAACACGATCATCCTGATGGCCCATGCAAATCCTGATGGCCAGGAACTGGTTAGCAATTGGTATCTGCGTGAAAAGGATCCCACAAAACGCACCCTTCAGGGGCTCCCCCGTTTATACGAAAAATATGCGGGGCACGACAATAACCGGGATTTTTTCATGCTGAATCTCAAAGAGAGTCAGAATATTGCCAGGCAACTATTTATTGAATGGTTGCCTCAGATTATGTACAATCATCATCAGTCTGGTCCGGCTGGATCTGTGGTAGCCGGGGCTCCATACCGTGACCCCTTTAATTACGTGTTCGATCCGATCATCATGACCAGTATCGATGCCCTTGGAGCGGCCATGAATAATCGCCTTAATGTGGAAAACAAACCAGGTTATACTCAGAAATACGGATCGGTATTCTCAACGTGGTACAATGGAGGATTAAGAACCACCACCTATTTTCATAATATCGTGGGTTTACTAACTGAAACTATCGGCGGACCGACACCTACGGAAATTCCGCTGGTACCTCAGCGCCTTATCCCAAATGGCGGAACAACCTTCCCGGTTAAACCGCAAAAATGGCATTTCCGACAGTCGATAGATTATTCTGTTTCCATGAATTATGCTGTATTAAACTACGCCCAGCGACATAGAGATGAATTGCTTTTCAACATCTACAGAATGGGGAGAAATTCTATAGACCGGGGAAGTAAGGATAACTGGAGTTTGTCCCCAAAGAAGATAGATGCAATCAATCTTGCTTTTCAGAAAGAATCTAAAATGGCCAAAGCTCCCGTTCAATTGCCTTCAAGGTATTATGATAGCGTAATGCTTGATAAAAAACAGCGCGATCCGAGAGGTTATATTCTCTCTTCGGCTCAGGACGATTTTCCAACCGCCATAAAGTTTGTAAACGCACTTGTACGCACAGGTATACTTGTGCATAAGGCAACAGACAACTTTAACGTTGCCGGTAAAAACTATCCTAAAGGATCTTATATCATTAAATCAAATCAGGCATTTCGCCCCCATGTGCTTGACATGTTTGAACCACAGGATCATCCAAATGATTTTAAATATGAAGGAGGGCCTCCTGTTGCCCCTTATGACGCTGCCGGCTGGACATTAGCTTATCTGATGAATGTCGACTTTGACAGGCTCCAGGATGATTTCCAGGGTCCGTTCGAGCGTATCCCATACGGCGAACTTCAGAGCCCCGAAATTAAAACGCTTATTTCTTCAAACGGCTATCTTATAAATTCGCAATCTAACAACGCGTTTAGAGCAGTTAATGAATTGCTTAATGCAGGACAAACTGTATCCAGAATAAATAAGGGATCAGATGCTGGCGATTTTTACATCCCGGCAACGGAAAAAAGCCGAACGATTCTAAAAAATCAAATTACCAATCCTGGCCTGGAAGTAAGAACTTCTTCATTAGCGCCAAAGAACATCACAAAAGTCACTGGTCTCCGGATCGCTTTATGGGATACTTATGGCGGATCGATGTCGTCAGGCTGGGTTAGATTCCTAATGGAACAGTATAATTTTAAAGCGTCAATTCTATATCCCCAGGAGATAGATGCAGGCAACCTTAATGCGAAGTATGATGTTATAATTTTTGTAACTGGCGCAATCCCTGCTTATAATGCTCCAGCAGTTTCTACCCCAGTCAGTCCTCTTGCTGCAGATATTCCTGAAGAATACAGGAAGCAGACAGGAACGGTAAGCGCCGACAAATCAGTGCCCCAATTAAAGAAATTCTTAGAAAATGGCGGCAAGCTTGTCACTATTGGTAGCAGTACGAATATAGCCTATCATCTCGGACTGCCTGTCAGGAACCACCTTGTCGAACTGGGAGAAAACGGTAAAGATGTAAGGCTACCTGCAGTAAAATATTATGTTCCGGGAAGTGTTCTGCGCGTTAATGTAGATAACAAACTGACTGCAGCCTGGGGAATGGCTCAACAAGCAGATATCTATTTCGACAACAGTCCTGTTTTCAGGGTACCGACAGATGCGATCACCAAGGGAACGATCAAACCTATAATGTGGTTCTCAGAACCGAAGTCATTGCGAAGTGGATGGGCCTGGGGACAGGAATATCTGCAGGACGGTGTTACAGCCTTCGAAGCCGGGGTTGGTAAAGGCAAATTATACGCCTTTGGCCCTGAGATAACCTTCAGAGCGCAGACCCACGGCACTTTTAAATTGCTATTCAATCAACTTTATGATTACTAAATATCTGATAGCTGGCTTTATACTTGTAAGCTTCGGCGCCAGGGCTCAGGGCAACGCAGCGTTTTTCAGGGAATTACAATCCAAAAAAGGAAAAACATTTTATGGGAAAACGATTTATATGCCCGACACCACGAAAGCAAATGACTTTTGGGGGAAAGAACTGAGTTTTACAGTTAATAAGCGCCATGGAGAATTGAAAATGCCATTTATTGTTGGGGAAAATAAATCGCGTACATGGATACTTAAAAAGACCAGGGGCAGGCTGGAATTAAAACACGATCACAGGCATGAAGACGGTAAACCAGATAGCATAAGCAATTACGG
>NZ_JBKJUM010000004.1:0-7158 GCF_046590655.1 Daejeonella sp. | reverse complement strand
TGTGATCACACTCAGACCGAAACGCGAAAAGGAGCGCATCTCCACGAGGTCGGGCAAGTTGCCCATTGACTTTTCTACGGGATAGGTAATGAACTGCTCCACTTCCTGGGCAGCCAGGGTTGGTGCTTTGGTAAGGATCTGAACCTGGTTATTGGTAATATCTGGTAATGCGTCAACTGGCAATTGTGTAGCACTCCAGGCTCCCCAAACGATGAGGGCAAGTGTTAGCACGCCAATGACGAGTTTATTACGGATACTGAACCGTATTATTCTGTCTAACATGAAAAATGATTTTAAGTAAAACGATGATGCGCCTGCATCGGGAAAAATATTATTGTTGCACTACTCAGGCTTTTGGAGGCTGGAACAAGGGCCTGGTAATGGAGTGATAAGAAGGTTCTATATAGTAATTGGAATAATCCGACAATGCTGGCTTTCCTGGATGACTTTTTGCAACAATGGGGTATGCGCATCCAATACAGCATGCACATGAACAAAATGGCGAGCAGATATCGCCTGTACAATCCGCAGCCGGACTTACTAAAGTTTCAACAACTGTATCCTGAGATGAATATTCAATAGCATCAGCACAGGACACGCTGCTAAGCAAAAGTACCTGTACTAATAGTATCATTGAAATGAACTTCATATTTGCAAATATAAGATTTGAATTTAAATTCCTACAGGATATATTGTCCCTTCAGCCTGAGAGTCACTGTAATATCCTTACTGCTATCGTTTCTAAAAAACCAGCCATGCTTACCTTCATAAGGAGCTAAGAAGCTTCCCACCATATTATTTGAGAAAGCAATAGTATAGCTTTCAAAGTAAACTGCTTTAGCTTCTTTTGCCTGCTTTACTTCACCGTGAAAATCAAAATAGACTGTTCCTTTATCGGTGGTCCATTCATATTTCATCTTTCCGTACTTGAGCATATTTATTTTATATTCAATTCCTTTTCCTGCCGGTACTATTACCTGTACGCTATCTTCTCTGTCTGTCGATTGTCGTTCTGGCGCCGGATTATCTGCCTCTAGAGGTCTTTTTACTTCGGGACCGGAGCCTGCCTTTTCAAGTTTGATTAAGGGGAATGATCTTTGAACACCAGGCTCCGATGAGAGTTGATCATCTTCTGCTTCCTCAGGAACATAGAGCCTGCTAAAGCCAAATAGCTTACCTGCTCCTGTTGGATCCATACCATATTCTGCGGGCAGAACCGCTGTAATTAATATAGTGATTCCGACTATCAGAGCTGTGATAATTGATGTGATGATTGCCTTCCTTCCTAATACAGGATGATTCATTTCTGACATTGTAATAATTTAAGATATAAAATAACCGGTTAATTGGTAGCCTAACAGCATAAAACCAGCTGCCATGAGCATAGTATTCGTGAGAGTGGAGAACTTCATAAAGCTTGGGTACCTGCGCCATAGACTAATAATGATCAGTACAAATGCAAGTGCAATGAACTGGCCTATTTCCACACCAATATTGAAGCCTATCAAATTGGTAAAGAGACCTTCCTTATCAAATTTAAACTCCTGTAGCTTGCTGGCAAGCCCAAAGCCATGGAATAACCCAAAGATCAATACCGCTGCCCTGGTATTGGGCTGGGCTTCAAAAAACCGCTTAAATCCTCCTAGATTATCAAACCCTTTATATACGATTGAGAGCGCAATGATTGCATCGATAAGGAAGGCGTTGATGGAAATGTTAGCCATGACACCCAGAAGCAACGTTGAGCTATGTCCAATTGTGAAAAAGCTGACATACAGCAACACTTCTTTCGGACGGTATAGAAAAAATATAACCCCGACCAAAAACAGCAAATGATCATAACCTGTAATCATATGCTTGGCGCCAATGTATAGAAATGGACCAAAAGCTACGCCTTCATTCCCTGACAAAAAAGCTTGTGTATCGCCGTCTACCCCGTGAGCAAAACAGCTGTTACCTATGCTGCATAATGTGAGGAAGAGCAGAATTGCTGCTAGTTTATTAAGATACATAGTTTACCAGTTTATCAATCGATCTTCTCGTCCCAACATTCGCAGGGAGAGAAAATGGATCGAAATTATTAATGTGAGTGTCCATGTGCAGCATCTGCACTATCTTTTGCAGCTTTTGCACTGTCGGTAAAGGCTGAATTTGTACTATCAGCAGACATTTTCATTTGTTCCTGCGCTATTCCTGACTCAGCTTCAGTTTCTTTATTCGCATTACTTGAGCAAGCAGTAAACAGTCCGAGAACCATTGTGGTAAGAATGAATATTTTTTTCATGTTTGTGTTTTTAATTTTGATTTAAATTATTGTTAAAAGAAGTGTAGCACATAACACAACTAAATATGCGGGCAGTGCATTTTTTAAACTCGGAAAATAGTGTATTGAAGGAATTGGCATTAGAGAATCGGCTAATAGCATCGACTCAGGCAGGTGAAATCATGATTTCACGCCTGTTTTCTAACGCATAAGAAAATTAACAGGAAGGAGGACCCCGAAGTGAAAAGTATTGTAGTTGATAAGGAGACAGAATAGCGAGGTATTCCCTGAATCGTTGTTTTTTATAATTAGCATACCAGACGGCACGGTATTCCATCATAAAAAGGCAGGGTGCACTATGAAAGATCTTTTTTTGAAAACCGGTTGTTTTTTCAGAGAAACTTAAATAGACCAGGTTGTGCTCAGCAGTTGGATGCTGGAAGTTCGAAAATGAATTTTGAAGATCAGTTAAGTCGTCGGTAGATTGTTGCGGTAAAGTAGTAGAGTGTTCAGTTGAGTCGTGCTTGTCATCATGAAAATGAGGAATAGTATCATGACCCATTAGTACAATAACTGCAAGAAAAAATGCTAAATGCCTGATGAGTTTCAAATTCGTTATCCTAAAATTCACCACTAAATTAGTTATTTATTCAAAGCTTTTAAAATAATTATGCTTTTTACAACTGTGTAATGGTCATTAATTATAAATGATTCTCTAGTAAATAGCATGTCTGACAATACCAACGACATTAAAATATTTTCAAAATCCTTTGCGCCCTTTGCGCCTGCCTCACGGTAGGCAGGTTGTATATGCGGTCTCTGCGTTTAAATCTCATGGGTACGAAACGAAAAACGCTTTACCTCAGAATTTAAAGCACATAATACAAGCCAAGAGAAAAGAACGAACGAGGGTTCTTGAACGAAGCCTCAGTGTCCCTGGATATTAAGGAAGCCTGATATGCGGCTTCCACCATAAATTTCCTGGTGCTGTAAGCCACAGGCATTTTGAGATTATAAGATAATACCCCGAAGCTGGTACTTTCAACAGTTCTGTATTCAGGATTATTATTAAGTCGCCTGACGGGGAGCTTTATAATTCCGGTGCCCCTGTTGCTGTTGGAAGGCGGGACCTCTTCAGTGCTCGTAATTTGCTGGGTACTGCCAATAACTTCAAATGCAGGCTCGATGCTGATGTAATCACTTTGGCCAAAGGCGATCAACTCGATTGATTTTTTTACGTCAAATGATAGAAAAAGCGCCCCTTCTTGTCCGGGACTGTAATCCGCGTTTAATCCTGCTGTCAACCAGTTAAAATCATATCCTAACTTCCCGGAGAACATATTTAAATTTTGGGATTGTAAGAAAAATGAGTTTTCCGGGAAAAATGAGCGGGTATAACTGAGTCCGGCGGAAAGGTTTTTGGAAAGATCAAAATCAAATCCGGCTGTAAGATCGGCGCCGGAGTTCGCCCCATCCGCATTTAAAATTTTGTAGCCTGATGCCGAGATCGAAAACCCTGACTTGAATGCCAATCCCCCGTAAGCCAATAAATAGGGTAAACGTTCCTCAGTCGTTTGCCCGTAATAATTCACATTACTGGTGTATAAAGTAGCAAGGGTTATTGTGGGTTTGTCGTTTTTTTTCAGAGAGTCTCGCACAGGCCGCTGGGCAAGGCCAGCAAAGCTGAAAGAGCATAACAAAAGGCTGAGATAAAGTTTCATTGTGGGTCCTGGAATAATCAAATCTAATTGAAAAAAATAATAATGGGTTCGTATTAAAAAATTTGCCCCCGAAAGGGAGCAAATTTAATCGTTTATAACAAAAATATTATCCCTTACGTAGTTTTTTACCTGCCGAAATATCAAGTCCGGTTCCAACTCTGGTCTTTGTACGCACATCTGTTTTTACCTTTGCACCTTTAGTTTTATCACGCAGCTTAGTTTCCACAGCGGTTCCGCTAACTGCTTTGCCGCGAATGCTATTATCAGATGATCCGTTTAGTAATCCATCATCGGCGCGGTCGGACTTGAGGCTTTTATTTTTTTCTTTTTTGACTTTCTTTCTGGCAATTTTTTCTTCAGGCGTCATTTTATCGGCACCGCTTTTTTCCTCCAGGCGCAATTCGCCGTTTGAATTGGTTTTGGCGAGGCCACTGATTGCTGCACCCTTTTCCCTGCCTTCGAGCGTAGTTCCGGTTGCCAGCTCGCTGACTGCTTTTCCATGAATATTCTTTCCAGAAGCTGACCCGTTTAATAACCCATCATCCGTACGGTCGGCCTTTTGGTTTTTGAACTTCTCTTTTTTCACTTTTTTCCGTGCCGCTTTCTCTTCGCCTGACAATTTAGTATCATCGTTCAAATCATCCTGGCGAAATTTGAGTTCGGATTCGGACTTAGCGGTACCATTAACTTCTGCAACTTTTTCTTTGTCCTTCTTCGTTTTGCTCTTTGCTGTCACTTTGACGTCGCTTTTTGAAGTTGTTTCTGTCTGAGCAACCGCAACCAGGGCAAAAAGCGCTAATGCAGCTGAAAAAAATAGCTTTTTCATAATCTGAATTTGATTTTAAATGTTAATTAAATTTGTATGAGCTTATTCCTTCTTTGTGAACGTTAAGCCCATGCAGCTGTCTTAAATAAATAATTTTAGTTTGATTGATTCAAAACTAACAGCGCTTTATGAAGTTTAGATGAAATTCTGGATTGGAAGAAAATTCAGCTAGTGGATTCAACGATTTTTCGATTCTATTTGCTTAACTAAGAACTTCTTATCTACTTTACCGTGCGCGGTAAGTGGTAGACGGGTAACCGAAACAAAATGTGCAGGGACAAGATATTCAGGCAATAGTGCTTTAATTCTTTTATTTATTTCACACTTTACGAGTGAAGATATTTCATTAAACAAGGGAACATTAACCAACTTGAAGGAATCAGAAGAAAGATTTTCATTGAAGTTATGCTGTATATAGCTGCTTAATTCAGATTTAGAACTCAACAAATCAAAATTCAAAATATTGTTCGTTGGAAGAAAGGTGATATGGAATTGAGAATCTGGATTAGATATCAGGTCGTTTAAAATATTTTCTTCTGCATTGTCCTTATTTATATATTCAAGTACATCGTTTACTGTTCTCAACTCAGTATTATTCAGGGCTTCCTCCAGTAAACGTTCTTTTTGCAGGCGGGGATTAGGCATATCCCTAATACCTGTAATGTGGTCAGAATTATCAATTATGCTGGTCAGATTGCTTTTGCTCTTAATTTGCTCCCAGCTGATCCAATTGGGATGAAGCTTTTCTTTATGGAGTCCTACATAAATTATTACCGTATATCGATATGAGGTTAACTCATTAATCGTTTTTCCTTGCTTCCACTTTATTTCAACATGCGAAATTTCAGGGTATAAACGTTCAAGATTATAAAAGAATTCTGGTGAGACACATAATTCAACCTCATTCAGAAGTTCCTGATCTAATGCCCATTTAAAATCTTCAATAGGTAATTCCTCGTGGACTTTATCCAGGTACAGACGTCCTTTGTACAACTTCTGTAAGCGATTGTCTCTAACGTCACCTATAATAATCCGCCCTTTGCCTCCTAACATTTCCAGGCTATCAGCTATAACGGTTTTTAAATAATATTCCCCTGGGAAATATTGTATTACGGAATTGATAATAATAGTATCAACCTCGTCCTTAACTAACAACTTAGTCTCATGAGCAGGACATACATGCAGTTCAAAAACCCCATAATCCTTTTTCTGCTTTGAAATCCTGTGCTTAATTTGAGATATCGATGAAGATGATATATCAGTACCTATATATTTATCAGCATGACCTACTAAAGAGTAAAAGATAAGACCTGTGCCACAACCTATTTCAAGCACTCGGCCGACATAATCAGACCGAATTACTTTTACAATATCATCAAGCCATTCCCGCATTTGTTCCGCTGGAATCGCATGTCTTGTAAAACTATCTTTCCAACCAACAATATTGAATTCTTCCTCCGATTCTTCAAGCGTTGAATTCTCTGGCTTGCTATACTCTGATGAATATAGTCCCGTCCAATCTTCCAGCCGCTGTTGATAGAGACTCCTTTCCTTATCTTTTAGAATACCATTATCGAGAACATAATAACCCACCAACTTATTCAAATCCATGGCATCTTTTGTTACAACCACAGCACTTATAGTGATTTCGGGTAGTTCATTTAAAACACTCTCCACCTCACCGGGTTCCACGCAATAACCTCGAATTTTAAAAGCAGGCGTATTTAACATGATGAATATTTACCGGAGTTAAATTCACATAGTAGCTGTTTCATTTTTTGTCACCGCTTATTGTCACACGTCCAATAGTATTCTAACCGAGATAGTTATCTGATTGTTTGAAAAGAATTTGACTTGTTTTTCACAAACGGAAAGCTGACGACCTTTATAGGTATGAGGTTTGAGGCATCGTCTATTTTTATTGGTATGGGACGGCTTAAACTACTTTGGAGTAAATTTATTTCTCTTGTAGGAGTTCTGTTGTAATTCGGTGTCAGTGGAAACCCGCAATGTATTCCGCGCAGTGTAACTTTTGTAACCAACCCCCACTTTTACTTGCCAGATATTTGCACCCATACTAAAAAATAATTTAAATGGAAATAATAGGCTTCATACTGGCTGCGATTGTTGGCGTATCATTAGGACTAATCGGCAGCGGTGGCTCAATTTTAACGGTGCCGATACTGGTGTATGTAATGGATATTGACCCTGTATTGGCAACGGCCTATTCTTTATTTATCGTGGGCTCGACATCGTTAGTGGGGGGAGTGCAAAGCGCAATACAAAAGAGAGTTGATTTTAAGACCGTTTTAATTTTTGGTATTCCTTCAATCGCCGCTGTATATGCC
>NZ_JBKJUM010000168.1:0-28759 GCF_046590655.1 Daejeonella sp. | reverse complement strand
CTCCAAGCTCCAAGCTCCAAGCTCCAAGCTCCAAGCTCCAAGCTCCAAGCTCCAAGCTCCAAGCTCCAAGCTCCAAGCTCCAAGCTCCAAGCTCAGACCTCCGACCTCAGACCTCCGACCTCAGACCTCAGACCTCAGACATTATCATTAAAAAAAACCAATTCTCCACCAACAATGTTATAAGGTCAAAACTAGAAAGATATGAATTTTATAAAATCCCTTATCGCAGGCTTTGCCGGAGCGGCAGCTTTGAATATCCTACACGAAACCATGAGAAAACTCGACAGTGAAGCTCCGCGTATGGATCTTGTGGGTGAACAGGTTGTAAGAAAGTCGGCGGAAGCACTTAATATTGAACCGCCCACTGGAAATAAACTTTACGGGGTAACTCTGGCAGGTGATGTACTCACTAATGCTACATATTTCGCTGCGATAGGAATGGGCTCTAAAAAATATATGGTGTTACGTGCAATTGGTGCAGGCGTTTCGGCTGGCTTCACGGCCCTTAAAGCACCAAAACCTCTGGGTCTTAATGAAAAACATGTAGCCGATACTGAAAAACGCGAAGTTCTGACGGTGGCGTATTACGTGTTCGGCGCCCTGGTTACTGCAGGAGTGTTGGGATTGATGACTAAGAGAAAATCTGTTCACTAAAGAATGGGCTCAGGTATTTGCGAAGGCAGGGCATTTGTGCTGACCGCTAACACTAATATTCAAGATGTTATGCTAAGTAAGTTGATCGAGCAAAACGCTTTTGATCAACATCAGGCGTTCGTAAAAAACAGCTGCAACCTCTTCTTCCCTAATCGAATTTAATGCTTCTAGGTGCCCTTGTATAAAATCAGGGACATTGATTATTTTAACGCCTTCAGATAATATAAGGGTTTCAGGTAATATCATAGAGCTAAAAAACGCATTAAGTTCATCAATAGCCATAATTAAGCCTTTTAAGTTGAATCCTTGAATTACTGGACAATTTGTAACAAAAATTAGACCAACTGCCAACAAATGTTGAAGCATTAATTCAAATTCAATTAATTCTTTGACCGAATAAATAATTTGCTATGAATAGCAAAGGATTTATTCTAAGCAGCAAAAGGGTTTACGTGAAAGGTGCTAAAAAAAGACACGCAAACTTGAAAAATAAATAACAAATAGTAAAACTGTTCAGCCCGCCACTTCGTATGTAGCGTCATAAAACTTAAAACCCAAAAATAATTTGTATGAAAAAGCAATTTTTAAGCCTTGTAATGGCTGTAGCATTTATGGTTACTATTACAGCATGTAATTCTACTAAAACTGAGTCTGCAAGCCAGGACAGTGCAATGATGGATTCCACAGCAATGATGGATTCTACCTCGATGACGAGTGAAGGAGGAGTTGAAGTTGGTGGAGCAATGATGGTTCCATCAAAGAATATTGTTGAAAATGCGGTTGGCTCAAGCGATCACACGACATTAGTTGCCGCGGTACAGGCAGCAGGGCTAGTAGAAACTTTGAGCGGTACAGGTCCCTTCACAGTATTTGCACCTACAAATGCAGCATTTGCTAAAATTCCGAAAGCTACCTTAGACAATCTGTTGAAGCCGGAAATGAAAGCAGACCTTACCAAAGTTTTAACCTATCATGTTGTTCCGGGAGCTGTGATGGCTGCAGATCTAAAAGATGGCCAGGAAATAACAACAGTGCAGGGTCAAAAACTTAAGGTCATCGTCAAAGACGGTAAAGTATCGGTTGGTGGCGCTACAGTTACAATTGCTGATGTGGTTTCAAGTAATGGCGTGACACACGTTATCGACGGTGTTTTAATGCCAAAATAAGTAAAAAGTTTATTTAAATAGTTTTTTCAGAAAGAGCCCTTACACAAAAAGTGGAAGGGCTCTTTTGTCTGTAAAATTTTGAAGGCATCATAATTGTTATGTTTATAAATAATGGAGCAAATTGTGTAACGCTAACTAAAGATTCGGAGAAATTTTTGTTCACTACCATAATATAAACTATTAAACTACCATCCAGGATTTCGGGATGCGCATTCTCAAAAAACTTATATAATAATTTATGTTAAGAATTCTACTGTTTGCAACACTGACACTACACTTTGCTACTGCAACTATTGCCCAAGTACCATCTGGAACAGCTATCTCGGATCCCCCCAGCGATACTTCAAAAGTCGGCTTTCCCGATCGCATTGTTGGAGGGCGTCTGAGTCCGACAGTCGACCTTCGCGCTGTGGATGGAATATCCCTGGGCATTGCCTATAAAATTTCCAGTAAAGCGTATGAAAAAGAACATCCTGGTAGTTTCCAAAAAATAAAAGCTCTGCGTAGCCTTTTCACAAAATCCATGGTGGTTGAATATGGAGCAAATTTTAAAGAGGTTTTTAAAAAAACAGATCTGTCAATAAAGGTCCTTGCAGATATGCAGGGAAATATCATGAATTTCTTCGGCCCAGGTAACGACACGGAATTTAATGAAACGGGTGATTTCAGAAAGTATTACAGAGTTAACTTTTCATATTATGAATTCAAACCAGCTCTGAGGTTCAATCTCACCGATGAAGTATCAATAACAACAGGTCCTTCGATCCAGCATTTTGTTAATGGAAGGAATGAAGGGAGGTATTTTAGCACACCAGCGATCAACTCATCGTATAATGATATTTATGGCGATAAATTGCACGGAGGACTATCGCTTGATTTCACCTGGGATCGACGCGATGATCAAATCCTCCCAACGAGAGGCACAAATTTTAATATCATTCTGCTTGGCTTCGAGGGGTTAAATAGCAGCTCCCAATCATTTACACAAGCCTTCAGTCAGTTCTCTTTTTTTCAATCTTTGGATGCAAACGGGACTATAGTATTGGCTAACAGGTTTGGTGGCGGCTTTACATCCGGAAATCCAGCCTTTTACCAAAGTGCATTTTTAGGAAGTGAAGGAAATTTACTTGGCTTCAGAAAAAACAGATTTGCAGGAGACCATGTTCTTTACAACAACCTGGAAGCACGTATTACCGTTCCAAATTTCCTTCAAAAAATTATGCCCGGAAAGATGGGACTAATTGGTGCTTATGATGCCGGGCGAGTGTGGGTTAATAATGAAACCTCATCTACTATACATCATAGCTTGAGCGCGGGTGTTTTTCTAACACCTTTTAATAAACTTTTTGTGCGAGCCACAGCAGGTTTTTCAAATGAACGTATTCAGCCTACCGTTGCATTTCGGCAGCGCTTTTAATAGATTTATGTAATATGTTTCAGAACAGGAAACGTATCCTAATGTATGTTTTAGGTAGCTTACTACTCGGGTTTGTTATCCTGACTATTCTGATTTCTTATACGCCAATTCCATTATTTGACCAAGAGTTTTCGGAACGAGTTCAGAAACATCAGCATCCATTACTCGATATAGTAATGAATGTGGTAAGCTGGCCTGGTTATGCACCCCAATCCACGCTAATGGTTTTATCGGTATCACTGGTCTTTTTCTTATGGAAAAGGAAAAGAGAGTCTTTATTTATTGCATTAACCTTAACCTCCGGGGTAATCAGTCGGGCGCTGAAGATTCTGATTGACCGACCCCGTCCAACCGACGATCTGGTCCGAATTATAGACGTTGCCAAATATCAGAGTTTTCCCAGCGGCCATGTTCTCCTTTATGTGATCTTCTTTGGCTTTATTATAATATTAATGAATAAGATCAAAGAAATAAACCGTTCGGTAAGGATTGCTTTGATCGTAGTGTGTGCTTTCTTCATATTCACCATTCCACTTTCAAGGATTTATTTGGGTGCACATTGGTTAACCGATGTCCTGGGGAGTATTATGTTAGGATTGTTAGGCCTATATGTTTTAAGCTATTATTACCTAAAAAGTCCCAAGTAAATTAAATTACAACTGTTCGTCTATTTTACTTCCTAATGAGGACAGTTTCATTTCAGAATTTTTCATATCCATACAATCTGTATTGCCTCTGGGTCGGCAGGGAATCAAAAGCCGCTGTCTTGGTTTCCTGGTTTCGTTTCTCTTACAAAAAAGCATCAACCTCCCTATACGCCTTGATCAAAGCCAATTCCCCCTCTTTTCCTTTTATAGAATTGCCATGCTCCATTCCAAGAACTCCTCGGTACCCTTTATTGTAGATATGTTTTAAAACATTTTTGTAATTGATCTCACCTGTCGTGGGCTCTTTTCTTCCTGGATTATCGCCGATTTGTAAATAGGCAATTTCATCCCAGCATTTGTCCATAGTCTGGATCAGATGTCCCTCATTACGTTGCATGTGATAGATATCATACAAAATTTTGCAAGCAGGGCTGTTGACAGCCTTGCAAATCAAATGGGTTTGATCTGCATTTCGAAGGAACAAGTTTGGGCTATCACTTAGTGGTTCAAGAACCATTATGATGTTGTGCGGTGCGAGAATGTCCGCACCACGGCGCAGTGCTTCTATTACATGCCCAGTTTGTATTCCTATCTGAAGATTTCTTTCAAAATCCCCAGGCACTACCGTCACCCATTTAGCATTGACACGCTTTGCCACGTTTACTGCCTCTGTACATCCTTTTAGAAAGATGTCTATAAACTCCTTTTTGCCAGCTGCCAGTGTATTAGCCGAGTTACCGCCCTTTTCAACAACAAAAACGCCCATGTTCATTCCCAGCTTACTCAAGGAATTCCCGATTTTAGTTTGTTCTTCAGGGCTGCGTTTCATCATCCCATTATCCTCAAGACTCCGAAAGCCCTGATCATGCATAAAGCTTATCTGGTCAAGGATATCCTTGCCGGCATGGTTTTCAAACATTCCGGCATGAGGAGCGTAGTTTAAATTAAACGGCCTTTCCGGCTTGGAACCTGGCTTCGCATATGCTAAACCTGAGCCCGAAATTGTTGCTGTCAGCCCCAAAAGAAAGCTCTTTTTTAAAAATTCATCTCTGTTCATCATGATTATCAGTTTAAACTCATTCTGCCAAATTCGGTCTGGCAGCAATATTACTTTGGGCATCTTCAATTTTGAGATACACCTTAAATATAGATCCTTTCCCGACTTCGCTTTCCACCGCAATTTTCCCCTCCACACTATTTACAATTTCTTTTACCAAATAAAGTCCAATTCCATTTCCTTCTGCTGAATCTCCGAGGCGTTCATATTTGCCAAATATTCTTTTGAAATGCTCGCGGGGTATTCCTACGCCATTGTCAACGATACTAATAATCATAAAGCCATTTTCTTCTTCGGTTTTGATTAAAACCTCTGGCCTTCGATCTGCGGATGCATATTTTATCGCGTTGTTTACTAAATTGTATAAAAGGCTTCGCAGCTTGCGTCTGATGAAAACGATCTCCGAAATTTCTACATTGCTTTTTATGATTGCCTTTGATTCTTGAATTTGCGGTGCCAGTGTCATTCTTACATCCTCAATGATATGTTCAATATTCAAAAGTTCCTCCAAAGCCTGATATCTGTGTTGTTGCCAGCGGGATCTGGTCAAATCATTAATGATCTGCTGCATATTAACCAGGCTGCTCTCAACATTCGCCAGTAGCGTAGGAAACATTTCCCTTCCCTTCTCAGGTATTTTTTTGAGCATCTGAATAGTAAGATTAAGGGCTGTCAACGGAGATTTAATATCATGCGAGATCGTATCAAGTAACATTTCATGTTCCGCAATCAATTTTTCCTGTTCTTTAAGGTCCTTTATGCGCATAGTAATCTCTACGAATGTAATGATAACACCATTTGTTTTTTTCTCTTTAACAAGAACATAAGGGATGATATTCATCTGGTACCAGCGCATGTCAGTTGTCTGGATTTCTTTCTCCAGTATTTCGCCGGTATCGATCACATGCTGGATATTGTCTACTATGGCAGGGAATCGTAAGTTTTCGCGAATATCTGCAATCGGCCGACCCACATCCGTCAATGCCAATTTAAACTGCCGCATGGTAGGAGGAGTAAATTTTCTTAGAATTAAATGGGCATCCACAAACAACTGCGGGATTATTGTATTGCGGAAATAATTTTCAAGCTCATTATTCAGCTCGATAAGCGTACTTATTTGCTCGTTTTTATCTTGCATGGGCAGCTGAATCCCTTTTGGGAAATACAATATTACAAGTATAAATAATAATAATTTAAATCAAGCGGAAGAATGTATGACACTTAGCTCGCTTTGTTCATACTCACTTAACTGCGTTTTTTCAAATCGCTAAAAGCGTCGGTTTGAAGCGGCGGTACCGGAGACCAATAGTCAAATTAATCTTCCATCATGGTTAATCTGGAAGATTGGAGATTTTCTAATCCCCTATTAATTGCTACACAAAGTCCATCTCGATCAACCATATAGAATCCAATATTTTTTAGATGTTCTGTTATCTCGTTAACTTCATATGCTGTTGGGGTTGGTTCGAAAACGATCTTTTCAATTTTTGAAGCCAATTCGTGGTCTAATTTTTTTATTATTTCATACTCAGCCCCCTCGCAATCCATCTTTAGCAAATGGCATTTTGTAAGGTTTAATCTTTGAAACATTTCGGAGATGGATACCAGTTCAATTTCAGTGTAAGCATCGCTGTTAGTCTCTGATCGCATGATACTATGCCCACCGACATTGTTTTTATGAATATAAAGCCTTTCGGTTCTAGTGGTACCTCCTATACCAAATGGAAATGCAGTAACTTTATTCAGTTTACTAACTTCAATAGTTTTGGAAAGTTGTTGGTAGTTTGAAGCAAATGGCTCAAAACTGTAAATTGTAGCATCGGGATATAATTGTTTCATTCTTAAGGTAAACAAACCTGTATTACCACCTATGTCCATAATCGCCGGTTCCTCAACAGTCAGAACGGGATAATCGTAACATTTATCGACAAAAATTTCTTTATAGATATAAAGAGACATGAATTCCCTAACATAAAATGCTCCGCCTTCTTTGAGACGTAATAGAATTGGACGTTTCCATAGGGTTGGGAAAAATTTTACTGCAAGCGCAAGCCAGAAAACCGACGAAGACGTTAATGTTTGTTTATGCTTCGAGTAGTTGTCAATAGAAAACAATTCGTTTAATGTCCAATTTAGTCGCCAGGATATCATGGGTTTTTTATTTGCAGTAATCTTTATATTAAAATTATAGTTCTGGCAATTGTCGCCGGCTATCATCAAAAAGTCATCGCAATAACAAAAAATTATCTTTCGGAATACTGTTCATTATAATATGACTGATAATTTCCTGAAGTAACATTTTGTAGCCATTCTTCGTTGTCAAGATACCAGTCAACAGTTTTTGCCAGACCTTCCTCAAACTGAAGGCTCGGTGTCCAGTTTAGATCTTTTTGCAATTTCGATGAATCAATGGCGTATCGTTGATCGTGACCTGCACGGTCCGTAACAAATGTGATCAATCGGGCTGATGTACCCGGCTCACGGTTAAGCTTATCATCCATGATCTTACATAAAAGATTAATTAAATCTATATTCTTCCACTCATTGTGGCCCCCAACATTATATGTGCTGCCAGTTGTTGCGCCATGAAAAATTACATCAATCGCACGGGCGTGGTCTTCAACCCAAAGCCAGTCGCGAATATTATCACCCTTGCCATAAACAGGTATAGGACTAAGGTTCTTTATATTATTAATAGCAAGAGGGATGAGTTTTTCTGGAAAGTGATACGAACCATAATTGTTGGAACAGTTTGAAATCACGATATCCATTCCATAAGTATCATGATAAGCTCTAACAAAATGATCCGAACTTGCTTTAGAGGCAGAGTATGGGCTATGTGGATCGTAAGCTGTCTCTTCATGGAAAAGCCCTTCGTCACCAAGACTGCCATAAACTTCGTCAGTGGAAACGTGATAAAAACGATGATTGCCATAATCTCCTTTCCAAGCATTTTTTGCAGCATTAAGAAGATTAACGGTACCAACAACGTTTGTAATCACAAATTCAAGGGGATTACTAATGGAACGGTCGACATGGGATTCCGCAGCCAGATGGATGACAGAGTGAATATTTTCAGAAATGAAAAGCTCCTTGATTAAAGCAGAGTCTACGATATCTGCTTTAATAAAGCGATAATTACTCTTATTCTCAATATCCCGTAAATTTAAAAGGTTACCGGCGTAGGTAAGCTTATCCAGGTTAATAATTTGATATTCAGGGTGTAAATTAACGAAGCGCCTGACAACATGGGAGCCAATAAAACCAGCACCGCCGGTAATCAATATTTTTTTCATTTGCATATTTTATATCCCTTACATGGGATTTTGTTTGATATAATTTTCCCACGCCCATGCGGAACTCATCATAATCGGAAGATCTAGTTCGGCCTTCCATAAAAGTTCTTTTTCGGCCTTGACGACTTTACCGAAGATCTGTTCAACATCGCCCGCACGTCGAGGGCCTATTTTATAATTAGCTTTTACTCCGGTTGCCTCTTCAAAAGCATTAATCACTTCCAAAACTGAGCTGCCTTTGCCGGTGCCAATGTTATATACTTTGAACCGATTTTCCGCACTGTCCTTTTCCATACTTTTCAAAGCTGCAATATGGGCTTTTGCAAGGTCAACTACATGTATATAATCACGGATACAAGTTCCATCAGGGGTATTGTAATCATTCCCGTGAACCACAATATCTCCTCTTTTTCCAATAGCAGCCTGGGTAATGTATGGTACTAAGTTTTGAGGTACTCCAATCGGCAGTTCACCAATCAGCGCCGAAGAATGGGCACCTACGGGGTTAAAATAACGTAGTGAAGTAACCTTTAACTTCGCATTTGCGCGGGTTGTATCCAAGAGAATTTCTTCCGAAATTTGCTTGGTATTACCATATGGAGATTCGGCTATCTTCACTGGGGCTTCCTCTGTTACGGGTAACTGTTCGGGCTCACCATACACAGTGCAGCTGGACGAGAAAACAAAGTTTACAGGTTGTTCTGAAAGGGCGCCCAAAAGATTTACCAATGAATATAGATTGTTGCGATAATATTTCAGAGGGTTCTGGACCGACTCGCCAACGCTTTTATAAGCCGCGAAATGGATTACCCGTTTAATATCTGTGTTTTGAGAAATGAACTCGTTTGTACTTTTTGCATCACAAAGATCAAACTTAAAAAAGGCCGGTTTCACTCCAGTGATTTTTTGAATCTGATCAATAATTTGAGGTGTCGAATTGGAAAGGTCATCAACAATTATCGGAGTGTATCCGGCATTTATTAATTCAACAATCGTATGGGAACCTATAAAACCGGTACCCCCTGTAACGAGAACTTTTTTGGCGGACATTATTTATTATTATAGTAGGTAAAATCTTTATGTTTAATTTCCTTTTCGGGTAATGATCTGAAATAGTCGTAGGTAATTTTAAGTCCCTCTTCCCTTCCAACGAGAGGTTCCCAGTTAAGGATTTTCCTGGCTTTAGTAATATCAGGTCGACGCTGCTTAGGATCGTCAGTTGGCAAGTCGTGGTAAACCATTTTTTGTTTAGTTCCGGTTAGTTTAATAATCTCCTCGCCGAATTGCTTGATAGTTATCTCGTCTGGATTTCCAATATTTACAGGCTGTGCATAATCCGAAAATAACAAGCGAAAAATTCCTTCTACTAAATCGTCCACATAACAAAAAGAACGGGTTTGAGATCCATCACCAAAAACTGTGAGGTCTTCACCTCTTAGCGCCTGCCCAATAAAAGCAGGCAATACGCGTCCATCATTCAACCTCATTCGCGGACCATAAGTATTAAATATCCTGACTATACGGGTTTCAAGGCCATGAAAAGTATGATATGCCATTGTCATAGCCTCCTGGAAGCGCTTGGCTTCATCATATACACCACGCGGGCCTACAGGGTTTACGTTGCCCCAGTATTCTTCAGGCTGGGGATTAACAGTCGGATCGCCATAAACCTCAGATGTTGATGCAATTAATAGTCGTGATCCTTTAGACCTGGCTAAGCCAAGCAAGTTATGAATTCCCAGAGATCCAACCTTCAATGTCTGGATCGGAATTTTTAAATAATCAATTGGACTGGCGGGAGATGCAAAATGAAGGATGTAGTCCAATGGGCCGGCTACATATACAAATTTTGACACATCATGGTTATAAAACTCAAAATTCTCCAGTGGAAAAAGGTGCTCAATATTTCGAAGCTCTCCTGTTATAAGGTTATCCATACCAATAACGTGGAAATCTTCTCTAACGAATCGGTCGCATAAATGTGACCCCAGAAAACCTGCCGCGCCGGTAATCAGTATACGCTTTCTTTCATTCATAATTTTAAAAACTTTAAAAGGCTTAACCTTTACGGATCAATTAGATATTACTTTTCTGCCGATACTATTATAATAATATCCCAGATCAATCATCTTTTGAAGATCATATAAGTTTCGTCCATCGAAGATGATGTTTTGTTTCAGGAGCGAACTCATTCTGGCAAAGTCAGGGGTTCTGAATACTGACCATTCTGTTACTATCATTAATGCATCAACATCAGCTAATATATCGTACTGATTGTCTCCGTATACAATTTTATCGCCTTTAATCCTTTTAATGTTGTCCATTGCTTCTGGATCAAATACACGAACTTCCGCGCCATCTTTCAACAGTTCATCGATAATGTATAACGCCGGAGCTTCCCTTATATCATCAGTTTCTGGTTTAAAAGCAAGACCCCAAATAGCGATTTTTTTATCCTTTAAATCACCCTTATAAAATTTTCTCATTTTCTCAACCATCAGGGTCTTTTGGGTATTATTTACATCCATTACGGATTCAAGGATCTTAAAATCGTAATTGTTTTCCTTTGCTGACTGGGCAAGTGCCTGAACATCCTTAGGGAAACAACTGCCGCCATACCCTACACCAGGAAATAAGAAGCGTTTACCAATTCTCTCGTCTGACCCGATACCACGTCTTACAGCGTCAACGTCAGCCCCAACAAGTTCACATAAATTTGCAACTTCGTTCATGAATGTAATTTTGGTAGCCAGAAAAGAGTTAGCTGCGTATTTAGTCAGTTCTGATGAACGAGGGTCCATAAATATAATGGGATTACCCTGCCTTACATAGGGTCCATACAATTCGGCCATTAATTTTTGAGCACGTGGGCTTTCGGTACCAACAACCACACGGTCAGGCTTCATAAAATCATCTACAGCCACCCCTTCTCTGAGGAATTCAGGATTTGAAACTACATCAAATTCCACGGAAGTGTGTTCCTTAAAGATTTTAATAACCTTATCAGCAGTTCCAACGGGTACGGTTGATTTGGTTACAATAACTTTATAGTCTTTCAAAAGTTTAGCAATGTCCTTTGCGGCACCCAAGACATAACTTAGATCCGCCGCACCATCACCCCCAGGAGGAGTAGGTAAAGCAAGAAAAATTATTTCTGCATCTCTTATAGCATCAGCAAGATTCGTTGTAAATGTTAATCGCTCTTGTTCTATATTACGAAGAAATAAAAGCTCCAATCCAGGCTCGTATATTGGTAATTTAAAAGACTGCATCATCTTAACTTTTTCCTCATTTATATCTACACAGATGACCGAGTTTCCTGTTTCAGCAAGACATGTACCGGTTACCAAACCAACATATCCTGTACCAATTACCGCTATTTTCATACGTATTTAAAGACTATCTAAAAAATTAAAAATTTATCTGACCAAGATATAAATTATAATAAAATTTATATACTCCAAATATGATACCAATGATTAGCCCGGAATAGAGATTAAATATTCTGAATATTGAACGATAGATTTATGCTGCAAGTTTGATTCAGAAAATGGATAAGAAAAATCAAGGAAATGGTAGTTAATCGGTAGGAAATGTCAAGCTGTTGGGGGAGGATTCCCATAGCCCGCTTTAAGCCGACTTGTTTGTTATTAGACACAAAAGTACCATATACTGTACAGCAATTCAATGGAAAATTTATCAAGTAAAACGTTGAAAAAAAAAGTCGAAACATGGAGTAAGAAGTCCTTAATTTAGTAATTAAAGTATGGTGCTCCGATGGGTTAGTGTCTTGTTAACACCATTTAAACGGCATTTCTGATAGCTTACATTTTTAGCTGTAAAATGTTTGGTGTCGTCCTCCTCTGAGGTTGACATGCTTAGATTAATCAAGCTACTCAATTAACTTAAAGTCAGCTCAGGAGTGCTTTGGCATATATCTTGCAAAATGGGTGATATCTAACACGTTCAACATGAAAAACATCCCATTTATAAATCTCCATAAACATAAGAAAAAGATTCTTATTGTTGATGATGAAGTAAGCGTTTTAAAGCTACTTCAATTTATTCTCAAAGACGAATATGAGCCGATAATAAGGCAAAGTGGAATAGACGCACTGTCCACGTTAAATAATGGAGAAATTCCTGATCTGATTATTTCAGATATGGAAATGCCCTTTTTTAGCGGAGTTGAATTTATAAAATCCTTGAAGACGAGCGGATATTTTAGGAATATCCCCGTAATTGTTTTGTCCGGATCTGATTCGCCGGAGAATATCCAAGCCCGTATTCCTTATATAATAAACGGAATTATGCAGAAGCCGTTTAATCCCACGAACCTGAAAAATGTAATCAAATCTGTACTTAACTAATTAATAAAATTCTCTACCACTTTTTTTATCCACTGCCATGAATAATAATATTAACATACTCTATTTCATAAATGAGAACGAAGATTCTTTTTTAGCGGCCTTTAAAAGCCCGGAATTCCGTTTGAGACGCGCAAATCAGCTTGCGGATTTAACTACTATTGCTGAAAACTTTTCCTTGTCGGAGCTTAACTCTACAATATTGATTGAAGTTAATGCTGAAAGCTTACAAAGTACAGTACACGCAGCAAAATCGATTAAAAACAACTGGTATACACGTAACCTGGCAATTATTTTTATTCTTTCTGAAAATGATCCTCAGATTATTAAAACAGCATTAGAACTGGGTATAAACGATTGCTACGTCAATCCGATTCCATATGAAGATCTAAAGGAAAGAATAACTTTCTTAAATACGTTTGCAATTTTAAAATCCAAAATCAGTAACGCTCCGGCATTACTTGAAAAAGATTACAAGATTCCTCTTCTTAAACGGGCAATTGACATTCTGATTTCGGCAAGTGCTTTAATATTTTTAAGTCCTATTTTAATCATAGTAGCAATTTTGATCAAACTGGATTCTAAAGGCAGTGTTTTCTATACAAGTAAACGTGTAGGAACCGGCTACAGAATATTTGACTTCTACAAATTCAGAACTATGAGAACGGATGCTGACAAAGAAGTTAGTACACTTATTCAAAATAATCAGTACGGAAATTCAGCATTCTTTAAGTTGAAAAATGATCCGAGGGTTACTAAGCTTGGAAATTTCCTTAGAAATACCAGTATCGACGAACTGCCTCAACTATTGAATGTCCTTAAAGGCGAAATGTGTTTGGTAGGAAATCGCCCATTGCCATTATATGAGGCAGAACTATTGACTACTAATGAATGGTCAACCAGATTTTTAGGCCCAGCAGGTCTAACTGGCTTATGGCAGGTTACCAAAAGAGGAAAGAAAGATATGTCTGAAATAGAAAGAAAAGAGCTGGATAACTATTACGCAGCGAATTTCTCTCTTGCAATGGATGTAAAAATTATTCTTCAAACTTTCCCTGCGCTTATACAAAAAGAGAAAGTGTAATATCCTAAGGATACACCATTAAATTAACGATTCATCTCTCCACTATAATATTATTAAAATAATGAAAACCACCGGCCTTCTTTGCCTCATGATTATAGCAGGCATAACCGCGACTTACGGACAGCAATCCATCGTCTCTCAAATTAATTATAACCAGCTGGAAAAATATATCCAGTCGGCTAAAGAAAATTATCCGAGGAGACAGATCATGGCTTTGAACACCGAAGTTGTTGCAGCTGATGTACCTGCAGCTAAAGTGTCCCTTTTAGACATTTTCAATGCGTCATACATCTACCGTCCAGATAATGCAATTGCCATTAATCAATTGAATCCATACGTTGTAAACGGCTTTCAGTTCGGCGTTAACATGAGTTTGGGAAACTTTCTGCAAAAGCCCTTCCTAATAAAGAAAGCAAAGTCTGAGCTTAAGATTGCACAACTTGAACAACAGGAATATGATGTAATCTTAACTAATGAAGTAAAGAGCAGATATTATGCATACATCCTTCAGCTTAATGAGTTAAAATTGAGAACTCAGGCTGCCCAGGATAATAAAACAGTAGCTGACGACTTGCGTTACAAATTTGAGAAAGGCGAAATCACACTTCAGGCCTACAATTCGTCAAGAATCAGCGCAACAGGTGCTGATTCGAGTAGAATACAGTCTGAAATAGACTTTCTGAAGTCTAAGGACGCATTGGAAGAAATAATAGGCAGGAAATTAGAATCAGTAAATTAATAACGATGGAAACCAAAAAATTATTCAAGCTTTTAAAGCGCTACTTATGGTTAATCATTTTACTTCCAATCTTGACGCTGGGGGTAACTTATTTACTTGTCAAAGATTTACCGGAAGAATATAAATCAGAAGCTCAACTTTCGACTGGCCTCGCTGATCAGTCACAACAGATGACTTCTGATCAGAACATGGATTATTTCCGGATAAATCAGCAGTTTTCTAGCATCATTCAGATGATGAAGATGAAAAAGATGATCGATATATTGTCTTACCATTTAATACTTCATGATCTAAAGTCGCCTCAAAACGCTTTTGTAAAGTTAAGTGATGAAGTAAAAAGTCTGAGTCCTGCACAAAAGGAAGAAGCTATCGCGTTCTTCACATCAAAATTATATGATAAATCGTCGATAACTGTTGCTGATAACGGAAAAATTAAATACTTCGATATCCTGGCTTCTATGGGTTACGATGAGAAAAGTATCCGAAAAAAACTGGAAGTCACGCGAAATGAAAGCAGTGATTTTATTACAGTAGAATATATCTCTACCGATCCTCTTTTGTCGGCATTTGCTGTTAATACTTTGTCAAGTCAATTTATTAACACGTATGAGCAAACTACCAATAGCAACCAGGCGAAGTCAATTGCCTTACTTGATTCATTATTACAGAATAAGGAAAAGCTGATGAATTCTAAGAATTCAGAACTGAAAGATTACAAGATGGAGAATGGAGTGTTAAATCTTGGAACGCAATCAGATATACTTTATGCACAAATTTCAGCGTATGAAGAACGTAAAGCACAAGCTATTAGAGATATCCAGTCCAATCAGGGTGCCATAGCCAGCATTAATAGCAAGTTAAATAGCTCAAGCAGCAATTATGCTGGAGGAAGTGTTGTTAAAGACAACAATGATATTATAAATCTTAGGAATCAACTTCAAATTGCAAATGAGCGTTATGTAGATGAAAATTTTAGTCCGGTTTACAAACGCAGAATTGACTCTCTACAAAATTTACTTTCAGCACAGGTTTCAAGAACATCAGATCGGTATTTGTCTAATCCGCAAAATGCAAAGGATAATCTTCAAGAACAAAAAAGATCTATGGAAGTTTCCCTGGATCTAGCCAGAAACAGCATCCGGTCAATCGACAGAGAATTGGCACAACTTAAGGGTAAATACAACGCATTAGTACCATTTGATGCAGGGATTCAAGGATATGAGCGTGATGCAGAGGTAGCAACCAAAGAATATCTGGAAGTACTCGAACGGTTTAATCAAGGCAATATCGAGAAAAGTGTAGGCTTACGTTTACAAATAGCACAATTAGGACTACCTGGTTTACCTTTAACATCCAAACGCCTGCTATATACATCCTTGTCTGGGGTAGCAATTTTATTTCTCTTACTAGCCGGAATATTGTTCATTTATCTGTTTGATAGGTCCATCAATACTTCAAAAGAATTATCTCTTGCAACTCAGAGTCCTGTGTTAGGAAGTTTGACTTTGGTCAAGGAGCCGGGAATGGACCTACAAAAGATCTGGAATAATACTGATGAGCCTAATTTTTCAGTTTATAAAGATCTTCTAAGGTCTTTGAGGTTCGAAATTGATCATCAGTTGTCACCAGATCAAAATGTTGTAGGTATTACTAGTATGAAATCAGGTGAGGGGAAGACTTTTCTATCAATTGGTCTAGCATATGCATTTGCTATGACAGACAAGAAAGTTTTGTTAATCAGCAGTGATTTTGAGAAGCCAGAAATTGGCAAAAAAGAACTTCCTGCACAGTTTTTTGAAAATTTCCTGGTCAAAAGAGAAATAGAACGGGAGGACTATATCACTGTACTTAATACCAGGTCTACTAACGGTTCTCTGTTTGAAGTTCAAAACGAGAAAAGCCTTAAAGCTAGTTTCGAGGTGCTTAAAGATCAGTTTGATATTATCATAATTGATATAAACAGTATGGGTAACAGCAACAAGGCTAAAGAATGGTTACTATTCACAGATAAAAATGTGGCAGTATTCGAAGCGGGCAAAACGCTTTCGGAGGAAGATAAAGATTTTGTCTCCTTTATGAAAAACCAGGATGGCTTTATGGGATGGGTACTCAATAAGGTTAAAGTGCGCGAATTAAGCAATAATACTCCCCTATTATCGCCAAAGTATGCTTAATGAAATGAGTGTTTAAGTAATTAAGTTTCATCTCTTAGTTCTTAAGACTGATTAAACAATTATCAAATCTGTTTTTATGAGGCATTATTTAATTTCCTTGCCAGAAATATTACAAAAAGGCATTCTTTTGCTTTTAGGGCTTGTTTTTGTCCTATTATTAGGCTTCGCCACAGCGGAGTTTGGCTCAATAGTACCTATATCCATAATTATCATAGCTGTAATCGCCGCATTGATTGTCGGGATATTTAAGAACCCCATGGCAGGCTTTATCGCCACAATTTCTTACTGTTTTGCATTCTTTATCCTTGTGCGGGAGATAGACGGTTTACCCTTTGGAGCAGGCATTGAAATCCTTCTGTTTCTTACTTGGGTGGCTGCATGGGTCCAGTTTAGGCGCTATGAATGGAGTCTTCTAAAAAACGATCTGGTGTATTTAACCTTGATCTGGTTTATAATCAGTGTATTGGAACTTGGCAATCCCGCAGGTGCCAGCGTAATGGGATGGCTTCAAGAGATCAGGACTTCAGCCTTATATCCCCTGTTATTCATTCCCCTGGCATTTTTATTTTTTAACACGAATAAGTACCTAAACTTTTTTCTGAAACTTGTCCTGATATTTTCATTTATAGCTTTAGTTTATGGATTACGGCAGAGTTGGATTGGTCTAACTCCCGGAGAGCAAAACTTCTTAGACAACGGAGGCGCCGGCACCCATCTCATTTGGGGTAGACTGCGTGTATTTTCATTCTTTAGTAATGCCAGCCAATTTGGCGTTTCACAGGCTCACATTGGGCTGATAGCTTTTATACTCGCCTTAGGTCCTTTTAAATGGTGGAAAAAATTATCGCTCTTTATGTTATCTGCGCTTTTGCTTTACGGGATGCTCGTATCAGGAACCAGGGGTGCGCTATTTGCGCTAATTGTTGGCGGCATAACAGCTATCTTTCTAAGCAAGAACTATAAAATTTTAATTATTGGCGCAATCGTGCTCACTGCTGGAGTTAGCGTGCTAAAATTTACAACAGTAGGTAACGGAAATTATGAAATTTATCGTTTAAGAACTGCTCTGGACCCTGAAGATGCATCACTAAACACCCGATTTATAAACCAGGAAATTTTAAAAGATTATTTAAAAACCAGGCCTTTTGGTGGAGGTCTCGGTGTGACAGGTTTTTGGGGAGCAAAATATAATGCCGATAAATTTCTTTCCAAGGTACCACCCGATAGCTACTGGGTTAAGGTGTGGGTGATGTATGGAGTTGTGGGCCTGGTTATTTGGTTTTCTATTATGATGTATATCCTGGGCAAAGGGTTCGGCATAATCTGGAATATTAAGGATAAAGGTTTGCGCTATAAGTTAATTGCACTCAGCTCTGGAGCTGCGGGAATATTTTTTGCCAGTTATGGAAATGAGATTATGAATGATATGCCTTCAAGTATGATTATCAGCATATCATGGGCTTTCATCTTCATGGGACCAAGGTTAGATCGCGAACTCACAAAATCTGATCGTCATGGAGAATAGTCCATTAGTTTCCATCATTACGGTTAATTATGACCAGCCAGAGGTAACCTGTGAAATGCTTGCTTCTTTACGAGCTCTTAGTTACGAGAACATAGAAATCCTTGTGGTGGACAACGGGTCTCCTAAATTCGATCCGCAAATAATCAAAGACAAATACCCGGAGATAAGGTTAATTAAATCGAAAAAAAATCTTGGCTTCGCAGGTGGAAATAATCTCGCAATCCGGGAGGCATCTGGTAAATACTTGTTCTTTTTAAACAATGATACCGAAGTAACAAGGGATTGTATTGAACCGTTAGTGGGTCTTTTTGAAAATGATAAGTCTGCTGGAGTCGTATCTCCAAAAATAATATTTTACAATTCCGACGATACTATTCAGTATGCCGGATCCACGGAAATTAACCCATGGACAGGCCGAAATAAAGGTATTGGAAGTATGGAGAAAGATAGAGGACAGTTTGATGTCACCTCCAAAACGGATCTAGCTCACGGTGCTGCGATGATGGTACCTAAAGCCGTTATTGACGACGTCGGATTGATGCCGGAAATCTATTTCTTGTATTATGAAGAACTGGATTGGTGTGAAATGATCAAACGACAGGGATATAGTTGTCATTATGTAGGTGAATCTATGATATACCATAAGGAGTCTATATCTGTAGGCAAATCCTCATTATTAAAAACCTACTACATAAACCGTAACCGATTGCTATTTATCAGGAGGAACTTTATCGGCTTTCAGAAATGGTCAAGTTATTTTGTGTTCCTGGCGCTTGCAATTCCAAAAAGATCGGTCACACACGCTCTAAACGGCGAGTGGAAACATTGTAGTGCTCTATGGAGGGGAGTTTTCTGGAACCTAAAGTCACCCTTCAAGCTCCCATCTCCCTAAAATAAATTTTAATATTAATGAAACGCAAACCAATATAAAATGCCATTCGAATACTTTTTAATACCTGGAATTATTTCCCTGATCATCGGTTTTCTAAGCGGAAAGAAAATTCATAAGAAACTAAACATTTAATTATTGTTTATATAATAATTAAGGGTTTAAAATAATCCATGACCACAGTGCAAACGAGCGACCAAATTTCTATAAAGTCAAGAATAAAAGCAAATCCCTTTTTAAAGCGGATTGCCCTGAGAATGCTTGCTCCTAAGAATGAATACCGGCCAAGGGTATGGGTAAAATGGGTGTTAAATCCACTTAAACATAAAAGAGGCAAAGGTTCTGTAATAAGAAACAATACTCGAACGGATTTATTTCCATATAATAATTTCTCAATTGGTGAGTTCGCCATCATTGAGGATTTTACGACCATAAATAACGCAGTTGGAGACGTGACCATTGGAGACAAAACGATTGTCGGAATCGGATCTGTCATTATCGGCCCGGTATCAATAGGTAACAATGTGATGATTGCGCAAAATATTGTTATATCGGGTCTGAATCACGGTTATGAAGATGTAAACCTTCCACCTTCCGAGCAGGATGTAACATGTAATCCTATTATAATTTCAGATAACGTTTGGATTGGAGCGAACAGTGTAATAACTGCAGGAGTGACCCTGGGCAAACACTGCGTTATTGGAGCAGGAAGTATTGTCACTAAAAACGTTCCGGCTTACAGTGTAGCCGTAGGAAATCCGGCTAGGGTTATTAAAAGATATAATAGTTTAAATAAGATTTGGGAACACCAAAATCAACAGAATCAACCAAATGCTTAGGAGAAGGATCTGCAGAGATATAGTTATCGTTGGTCAGCAGCCATGGGATACTGAAATTGGGAGCAATTGCAAGGATATTGCTTTGGAAATGAGTAAAAATCACAGGGTGCTATATGTCAATTCGCCTTTGGACCGCGCAACATTGTTGAGACACAGGAATGACGAAAAGGTTCAAACAAGGGTCGAGGTATTGAATGGGAAAAGAAATGGATTGATCCGAATAAACGACAATCTATGGAATCTCTACCCCGATTGCATGGTAGAATCAATTAATTGGATTAATATAGATTACATCTTTGACAGTATTAACCGAACTAATAACAAGAAATTCGCAGCTGCGATTAGTAGAGCTTTGGCTGAAATAAAATTTAAAGATTATATTTTATTTAATGATAGTGAAATATTTAAAGGGTTCTACTTAAATGAGCTTTTAAAGCCAATATTAAGTATCTATTACTCCAGAGATTATATGCTTGCAGTAAATTACTGGAAGAAAAATGGAGAGCGTTTGGAGCCGTTGCTCATTTCAAAGAATGATATATGCATGGCAAATTCCCCGTTCTTGACGGATTATTGCAAGAAATATAATCCAAACTCATTCTACATCGGCCAGGGGTGCGATCTGGAAATGTTTGAGGAAATAAAGGATACTCCTGCTGAACTAATTGGCCTCAGGCGGCCACTAATCGGATATGTTGGAGCTTTACAGTCAATTCGGCTTGATATTGAGCTGCTTGCAAGCATAGCGACAGCGCGGCCGTACTGGACCATAGTATTAGTTGGACCGGAGGATGATGCTTTTAAAAATAGTGTTCTTCACCAATTTGATAATGTCATTTTTACGGGTTTAAAACCTGTAGCAGAATTACCCGCTTACATTCAAGCCTTTGATGTTTGTATAAATCCGCAGTTGGTAAACGAAGTTACGATTGGCAACTACCCCCGAAAGATTGACGAATACCTTGCTGTGGGCAAGCCAGTAGTAGCTACAAAAACACGGGCAATGGATATTTTCAAAGATCATGTTCACCTGGCAGCAAATGCCGGCGAATACGTGCAGCATATCCAAACAGCATTAGATGAGGATGACGATGCTAATTCATTAAAACGCCGGGAATTCGCGAAAATGCATACCTGGGAAAATTGTGTTCTGGAAATTTATAAAATCCTGGATAGTGTTCACAGCACTCACTTAGAATATAATTATGACTTTGATTAAATCAGTGTGGATTCTCCTGCAAATTTTTATTGGTTACCATCTCGTGCTTCCTATGATATTGTATGTTGTACGTTCTTTCATACGGCGACAACAGCACCCTGAACAAATATCGGCTAAAGCAGATTACGCAATTATCGTAACTGCATATGAACAGACAGACTTGTTGCCTTCGGTGATAGACTCTATTCTAAAACTGAACTATGAAAGCTACCTGATATATGTTGTTGCAGACAATTGCGATATTTCTACCCTGAAATTTACTGATCCCAAAGTAATTCTGTTAAGGCCTGAATCAACTCTATCCAGCAATATAAAATCACACTTTTATGCGATTGATCGTTTCAAACGTCCGCATGATAGAGTAACTATCATCGATAGTGATAATTTAGTACATCCTGAGTACCTAAATATGCTCGACGAATTATTTGATCATGGCTATGAGGCAGTTCAGGGTGTTAGAGAGGCTAAAAACCTCAATACTCATTATGCATGCCTCGATGCTGCCCGCGATATGTATTATCGGCTGATTGATAATAAAATACTATTTGAGATTGGCTCATCCGCCACTTTATCAGGATCTGGCATGGCATTTACAACAAGTCTTTACAAAGAGTGCCTTGAGAGTTCAAATATTGAGGGCGCCGGATTTGACAAGGTCTTACAATATGAAATTCTAAACAGAAATCATAGAATAGCATTTGCAGAACAAGCTATTGTCTATGATGAAAAAACTTCCCGTCCGGAACAACTGGTGAAGCAGCGTGCGCGATGGATAAACACCTGGTTTAAATACTTTGATCTGGGACTGAAAATGACTGGATTAGGAATTAAAAAGCTGGACTGGAACAAGTTTATATTTGGGGTCATGCTAATGAGGCCTCCCCTCTTCATTCTCCTTATAATTTCATTTATATGCTTGGCTGTTGATCTCGTATTATTCCCTTACATGGCAATAATGTGGTTATTATCTCTGGTGATATTCTTCGCAATGTTTTTTATTGCTTTCGATTATTTTAATGCAGATAAAGTTATTTACCGATCACTTTTAAACGCCCCGAAGTTTGTATTCTATCAGCTGGCAGCATTGTTTAAATCAAAAAAAGCTAATCAGTTGTCAGTTGCTACAAAGCATTTCTCAGATACCAAGCTAACATAATTGCGAACACATTGAATACACCTAAATTAATCTCTAGCGAATGAACTTAATTAACAAATTAAAAAGTACACTGAAGCTGTTTTTACAACGAACACTCGGGTTTAACACGTACTTATATATTTTTTCTCTGCTCGCCATTAATAGGGTAAAATATGAGGAGGAGTTTCATTTTTTCAATGACATGATAGAAGATAATGGAATCATATTAGATATTGGAGCTAACATCGGTATAATGACTGCACTTTTAGCAAAAAAGTCCCGGAACGCAAAAATATTCGCCTTTGAACCTATTCCGGAAAATATTAAGACCCTGAAACGGGTTGTTGATCATTATAAATTAAGGAATGTCACTATTTATGAAGCTGCGCTTGGAGATGAAAATGGCCAGCTGAAAATGGTGATGCCCATTATAGATAATGTAAAGATGCAGGGATTAAGTCATGTGCTGGACGATAGTCTTAATCAGCCCAGTGAAAAAGGCAGCTTCTATGATGTACCCGTTTACAAGTTGGATGATCTTGAAGAATTCAAGTCAGCTAAAAAAATAACCGCAATAAAGATTGATGTTGAAAATTTCGAATATCATGTTCTAAAAGGTGGGGAACAGATTCTGAGAGAACATAAACCTGTAATTTATTGTGAGCTCTGGGACAACGAGAAAAAATATCTTACAATTGACTTTCTAAAAAAACTAGGGTACAAAGTGAAAATATATGAGAAAAAGAAGTTGGTCGACTATAGGGAACAATCAGTCACTAACTTCTTTTTCATACCGGACAACGCCGCCTAGCATTATCCCTGGATTATATAGCAAATATCATTAATTCTCTTTTGAGACATCGCATCTGTATGAGGCAATGTGCAGAGAACTTTCTTTACAAACTAAAATTGCGTTCTAATGTTTACCAATACTGAAACCGGTTACTTATGTTAAAAAACCACCCTTCGCAATTTGTTTCTTTCTCAATTCCCGGTGTCCATTTACATTTCTTTGTTACATTTGAGGCTGCTATTTTATGAGAATAGCGCACATCATAATGGCTCATAAAAGTCCATACCAACTTGAGCGATTGGTAGTTGCGATGCAGCATAAAATGTTTGATCTATACATTCATCTCGATAAGAAAAGCGATATCAGGGATTTCAATCATATCGCCGGACATAATAATGTCTTCTTTATAAAAAATAGAATAGAGTGTAATTGGGGAGGCTTCAGTTTTGTAAAAGCTATTTTAAACGCAATGACAGAGGTTCTCTCTTCGGGGAGAACATACCAATTCGTTAATTTGATGAGCGGTCAGGATTATCCCTTAAGAACGGTTGAAGAACTCTATAAATACCTGGGGGAGAATTTAAATATGTCGTTCCTGGCTTATGAACGTGTAGATCACAGCTGGTGGGAACATGCAGTTAGCCGTTATAAATTTTATCATTTTACAGATTTTAAACTAATGGGAAGTTATCTTTTCCAAAAAGTTACCAATAAATTAATGCCGCATCGTAAATTTCCATTAGATCTTACATTGTACGGCAGCACTAACTCGTCGTGGTGGATACTGAGCGCGGATGCCGCTCGATACCTTGTAGACTTTATTAAAGATAACTCGAAGCTCAAAAGCTTTATGAAATTTACCTGGGGTGCCGATGAGTTTCTGATTACTACAATTATCATGAACTCACCGTTTAAGGACAAAGTAATTAATGATAATCTAAGACATATCGACTGGTCATCCGGGGATGCACATCCAAAGGTGTTTGCTAAAATAGATCTGAATGATCTGGTTAACACTAATAAATTCTTTGCAAGAAAATTTGATGTGAATGTAGACAAAGATATCCTTGATCTAATCGATGAGAAAAGCAGGATTGCCTAAAAGTATAATTATTCACATTAGTTCGAATCATAATTTGCATTTAAAGAATAAGAACGTATAGTAAAAGGAATTTTATTTGATGGGATTATAATCAATATGAGCATAAAATTGAGTTCAATTTTAACAAGGCTAAACAATAAATATATCCTTTCTCTAGCTGGAAATGGGATCATGTCGGGCGTAGGAATGGTTACGTCTATAATTCTCCTGAGAGCTCTAAGTATACATGACATGGGTATCTGGATATTGTTTTTTACCAGCTTCCTGCTTCTTGATACTATCAGATCCGGCTTTTTAACAGTTGCTTTTATTAAGTTTTTTTCTGGTGCCGAAAAAGAGCGTGAAGATGAAATTGTTGGTTCAACCTGGATAATAGCAATAGCAATAACGGGATTTTTTGCATTGATGAACATCCCCGCTTATTTTAT
Source organism: Daejeonella sp. (assembly GCF_046590655.1). GTDB lineage: Bacteria > Bacteroidota > Bacteroidia > Sphingobacteriales > Sphingobacteriaceae > Daejeonella. The sequence goes on along the minus strand of NZ_JBKJUM010000168.1, from coordinate 4,228 downwards.
TGGAAATTACATTAAGAATGAGGGAGTGTCTCTTTTTTTCAACTGGTTCGGAATCGCTTACATTTCCTCACTGCCCTTTTTCGTGGCAGGCAGTATCCTGCAGGCAAAACAGCGCTTTGACCAGCTCCTAATTCTCCGGATTTATAATCAGGGATCATTCGTAATTCTCTTATTTATTTTTATTGCATATGATAACATCAATGTTAACACAGTAATTTATTCGTACATCATCTCTAATCTATTTTCCAGTCTCATGGGTATCATCAACGGTTGGACTTTATTGGGGAAAATTAAATTCGTATCCAAAAAAGGGCTCTTGGATATATATCATTTTGGAAAATTCAGTGTTGGCACGGCTTTAAGTGCCAGCTTATTTGGAACGGCCGATAAATTCATAATAACCTTCATACTTGGTCCTGCAGCATTAGCAATTTATGATACCGGTGGAAAATTGATACAAGTAGTTGAAATCCCATTGAGAAGTTTTATTGCTACTGCAATGCCTACCCTGTCAGCCTACTACAACAAAGGATTGAAGCATGAAGTCTTAGTGGTAATGAAAAAATATATCGGCATGATCACGATTATGCTGGTCCCATTTGTCCTATTAACATTTGTTTTCGCAGATTATATTATCCTTATTCTTGGCGGCGAAAAATATGTAACCAGTGCTGCTCCTGACATTCTAAGGATTTTCATGATGATTTCAATTCTTTACCCGGTCGACAGGTTTTTAGCACTTACACTTGATGTAATTCATCAGCCAAAAATCAATTTTTATAAAGTAATTATCATGCTTATTGTAACGATCATAACAGATTTCATAGGCATTTATATAACCGGCAATGTATTTGGAGTAGTCGTTGCAACTGTATTTCCTGTTTTAACGGGCATAATCATAAGTTTTTTTGCATTGAATAAACATTACGAAAAATTTCATTTCATCGACATATATATTGTAGGCTTTAAAGAACTTAAAATTCTGCTTTACAATTCTTTAAGATTTGCTAAATAACACAATTAAGCATTTTTCTTAAACAATCCTATTGATCAAACGTTCCCCTAAAATATACTTAAATCGTAATTAATAAACTATTACACTTGAGACCTCTCACTTTACCCGATTTTGTCAGGAATGAACAGCATACTCCTGAATGGTTCCTAAATAATATCGCATCTATTTACGCTGGTATGACAGAAATTCAATCTGATGACCCGGATGTGAGCGTTGTTATTCCCGCCTATAATGAGGAAGAAACCATTCTGAGAACTATATCCTCTTTATCCAAATCTAAGAGTATACAAAAAATAGAAATCTTAGTGGTCGATAATAATTCTTCTGATACTACCAGCGCGCTGATCAAAGAAAGTGGAGCCAGATATTTATTTGAAGGAAGACAAGGTGTTAAACATGCGCGCACGGCTGGATTGCACGCTGCAAAGGGTAAATACATACTAAATGCTGATGCTGATTCTATCTATTCGCCTTATTGGATTGACCTGATGACTTTACCTTTGAGGCAGGAAAAAATAGCCTGTACGTATGGTAAATTTGCATTTTTTCCTGAAAATAATACCTCGCGAAAATTTTATTTTTTCTATGAAAGCTTCGGTGACTTATATAAGCGTACCATTCAAAAGTTAAAAGATGAAGCTATGTATGTTTATGGATGTAGCTCTGGGTTTAGAAAGGAACAGGGCATTTTAGTGAATGGTTATGACCATCCGATTGGGTCTAATGAAGATGGCTATTTAGGGCTCAAGTTAAGGGAAAGATTCGGACAATTAAAACGGATAAGTAATAATAGAGCTTTGGTTTGGACTTCCGATCGTCGTTTAAATGAAGAAGGAGGAATACCGATAGCCTTCATGAACAGATTAAGAAAGGTATTTGCCTAAGCGCTCCTGAACTCAATACTATCGTTCCGGTGAAAATCAGAAGCTTATATTTATTAAACCATTTAAGTTGAAGCTGCTGGAGCGGGCGTTGTGAACTTTGATACTCTGTATGGGCGTATCAGAATTTACCAGGAGGCTGAAATCTTTGAACAAAGTTTCTTTATGAATATTTGAGATGTCGAGAGTGATCAATAACTTTCCTTCAGAAATTATCTCTTTTTTTACAATCTGTTCCCTTATCTGAAAATATTCAACCATTTCCTGCATGGTGGTAACCCAGCATTTATCATTCGAATTTGCTTTAATATATGCAGAAAGTGATTTAAAAGCGTCTAAATCGGGAATATGCGTGCCGATTCGATAAAGCATTCGTTCACTCATATTGCTTTTGTTGAACAGGGTGATAATTTTTGTTTTAACCAAATTGATACCCGATGCATCCCATTTATCATTGAAATCCCGGCGAAAGTGAAGGTTGCCCTGAGGCAATTTTGTGACATCAACATAATCTCCGTACATCGGGAAGGATTGAAATCCCTCAAAATGATTTGTAGAGGTTGTCGCAATTATGCCTTGTTGAAACGCCGGTAATAAATATCCCTTATCATTTGATGGGACAACCAGTGTACGCATTTTAAAGCCCGTCTTTTCAAACACAGCCTTTGTGTTTTCACTTATATTATCCGCGACTGGTTTACCATACCCAAAATTATCGGTGGCGTTTAAAACAGAATGATAATAGCCATGATTTTCAAGGGTCCAACCATTTGATACTAATTCCAGTGCATCAGTTTTTGACAAATTCCCCTGGTAATTTTCCCAAAGGTCACCGTTATTATAATTGCCACGACTATTAACTGCAATTGCAGATCTAAAAGTAATTTCCCTGCCGGTTCCATCCGTGAACATTTGGGTATTCAAGTATTTGAACAAACTATATACGGAAGCAGGGTTATCATCGAACTCAAAGTTGATCGCTGAAGTTTTGTTGTATTTTAGATATGGGATTATAGAAGCCGTGTTGGTGGGTGTCGACAAAAAATTTACTTCCACGGCAATCAGTTTTGCATCGATCTTCACTGCATCTTGAGTGGCGACCTGCGGAAGCTTTACGTCAATAACTGGTAAGGGATTTTTGCTACATGAATAGCTTATAAGTACCAGAAAAGCGGCGATAATTTTGATGCATTTCTGTAAATCGTTAGGCAATAAATCAAACAATACTTTCATAAGTTCCCTTACGTAAAGTATTGAAAAAAGTTATATTTATTAAAACCTTTTTAAGGAATTATTGTTACTCAACGCAAAATGCACTCGAAAGTCCAATGTTAATTTTCTTAAGGCGCTGATTTTACAGTAGCATAAATAATTATATCATTAAAATCATGATCACAAGAAGGTTCAGACCTCATCATGTCTTCAAATCCTATAAGTATTTTGTTCTCTTTAGGATATTTAACCAATACTGTATGCTTTTTAAGGTTGGGATCTGTTTCCGGATTTAACACTTCATTTGAGCAAAAATGATTGCCACTAGGATTTACTTTTCCGGAAGCAGAATCCCATCCTTTCTCAATCAGAACAAATCCAATGGACGTTCCTTTGTCGAAATTTCCAATCTTGATTTTATCTCCTGGCCTCAATGCGCCGCCAGCCCATCCTTCCAATGAAGCATTTGGGAACATATAGGTTATATTTTGAAGATTCGCTGGTTTCTTTGGTGGATTATTAGTTGGGTAAGTATAAAATGCAAGTGTATTAAGCTGACTCGCGCCTTCAGACACGAATGTGACAAATACGTCTGATTTTTCGGACATGCTAATATCAGAATTGCTGGAAAGAAGTCCCGGGTTAGCTTTGGTAACATCCTGTCCTGCCGGCAGTATAGAATCAATGAATTTAAATAAAATAGGACTTAATGTATCCGGCGCCAGCTTATAATCGAGGGGCTGACCAAGTGTTCCATAACTTCCAAGGTATTTGTACTCAGTTGCCTTGAAGGACACTTGCTGAAACGGCACATCAGGTCCTGTTGACGCGGGTTTTTTACAAGAAACATAAGTCGCGCCCAAGAGCAAGATCAAAATTAGTTTTGAATTTTTCATAGCATTTCATTAGATAAAAACAACTAATCAAATTAAGTGCCATTAAAAAAAAGAACCTGCTGAAAAGCAGGTTCATTAAAATCCGCCTTAAAAGTTTTACTCAGTTGGCCTGGACGAAGACGGGTGTCTCTGTAACTTCAATGCTAAGTTTACCGCCAGAAATTTGCACGGTCTTAGTACTCATTACATCAGACCCCGCCACAAGATTATAGATCGTGGCAGTT
>NZ_JBKJUM010000097.1:0-5330 GCF_046590655.1 Daejeonella sp. | reverse complement strand
CGCGAGATCCATTGCGAGAGGGAGTCTTTTTCCTATGATATCTAATCAGAAATTAAACAGCTATTTGAAAGAGGTAGCAGAGTTATGCGGAATTAAAAAGAACCTGACTTTTCATTTACGTTTGCTACGTCAGTTACGCTTTCTAACGGGGTTCCGATTGAGACGGTAAGTAAGATGCTGGGGCATACAACCATCCGAACTACACAGATCTACGCGAAGGTAGTGGAGCAAAAGGTAAGTCAGGATACGACTAAGCTTCGAGATTTAATCGGAATAAAAGCGCCAACGGCACTGCTTAACCCTAATCAAAAAGTATTTGGTCCTGTTTTCCCCGAAAATGGGGATAAATTACTGACGCGCAATCATTAAATGATTAAAGCTTTGTTTTTATCACCCTGATTTTAAAAAAGTATTGTATAGCTTTTGGAAATCTTTCCCTGTGCACTACTCAAAACAGGATTATTATCGAATCAACTCCTCCTTTTAAAACAAAAATTGTTGTGAATTGTACAAATGGGTATTGCCCATCCTTGACGTTAACCTTTCAAACTTTACTAACCCATTATGCAGAGTTTAAAAAGCTCATTAAAACAGTAGGTTTGACTAAAAATAAAGCGGGATAAATAACCGCTTAGACCTCAATAATTACCTTCAATACGAGGAAAGAAAGCAAATTAGCGAAAGTTTGTTTTTTAATTTTTGTTGATTTTGCCAACGAAAGAAATGAAATATGGAAACTCCTGATTATAACGCTTTATTCGATAATTCCCCTGAGTTATTATTAATTATTGATAAAGATCTTACGATCATTTCTGCTACGCAAGCTTATTTGAAAGCTGTTAATAAATTAAACGAAGCCATTTCAGGTAAAAATATTTTTGATGCGTTGACTAATCCTGCTAATGACACGGTTGCCGGTAGCATCGATGACATAAAGGCTTCTTTAAAACGTGTACTGCAACATAAAACTACCGACACGTTGAGCATCCCTGTTTATACCACAGATAAACCTGAAGTAGATATTAACCAAAAGCGTTACCGCATTACGCACTCACCCACTCTAGACAAATCCGGCAATATAAAATACATCACACAACGGCTTGAAGATATAACAGAAGTAGAAACATTAAAATCCCGGCTCGAACTAAAAACAAACTCTTTAGAACAGATTTCCGTCAGCGAGAAGCTGTTTTACATGATGCTGATGAATTCCCCATTCGCATTTTGTATCATGAAGGGTGAAGACCTGGTGATTACCTTTGCCAATAACCTGATGAAAGATTTTTGGGGGAAAGGCAGGGATGTGGAAGGCAAAACATTGCTCCAGGTGCTACCTGAAGTAAAAGATCAACCATTTCCGGGAATGATACTGTCGGTTTTAAAAACAGGTACGCCCCTTTATGCGAATGAAATACTGGCCCGGCTACAGTATAATGGTATATTGGAAGACCGGTATTTTAATATTATTTACCAGCCTTATCACGAAGAAGATGGGGCTATTTCCGGCGTTACCACCACCGCTTTCGAAGTAACAGAAATGGTGCTTGCCCGCAAAAGAATTGAAGAAAGTGAAGAACGATTCCGCAACCTCGTAGAGAAGTTCCCTTCCCCCGTCTGTATTTTAAAAGGTGAAGATATGGTGCTAAAGGTGGCTAATGAGGCAGCATTCAAGATTTGGAATGTAGATAAAGGAGCGCTTGGTAAGCCATTCCTTGAGATCATCCCCGAAATGAAAGGCCAGCCTTTCATGGGATACCTACTGGATGTTTATGGTAATGGCGTTACACATTACGGAACAGAGGAGCCAGCTTATTTCATCCGTGAAGACGGAAAGCCGGAAACCATTTATTTCAATTTTGTATATCAACCTTACCGGGAAGACGATGGAATTATTACCGGGGTAATGGTTTCGGCTACTGACGTCACCGTGCAGGTAACATCCCGCAAAAAAATAGAAGAAAGCGAACATCGTTATCGGGAAATGATATTTTCCTCCCCATCATTGATAGCTATTTTAAAAGGGAAAGAAATGATTATCGATATCGCTAACGATGCGATATTAGAAACCTGGGGAAAAGGAAAAAATGTGAGCGGGAAGCCATTGTTAGCCGTTTTGCCAGAACTGGTTGGGCATGGGTTTGACGAATTATTTCATAAGGTTTATACAACCGGGCAACCCCATTTTGCTTACGAAATGCCGGTTTATCTGGTTCGTAACGGTCAAAAGGAATTATCCTACTATACCTTTATCTATCAGGCGCAACGAGATACCGAGGGTACTATAACTGGCGTGGCGGTTATCGGCAGAGAAGTAACCCCAGAGGCACAATTAAATCAGAAGATAAAAGGAAGTGAAGAGCAGTTTCGGCGTTTGGTGATGCAAGCACCTGTCGCAATCTGCGTATTACGTGGAGAAGATTATGTAATTGAAACCATTAACGAGCCCATGATCGAAATGTGGGACAGAACGATGGAAGAAGCACTAAACAAGCCCGCGTTTGATGTGCTTACAGAATTTCGTGACCAGGGGTTAAAACAACTATTGGATCAGGTTTACCAAACCGGCGAAAATATAGTAATCAACGAGCTTCCGCTTAGCATTAAGCGCAACGGAGCCTTAACCGATATTTTTGTCAAGTTCGTATATGAGCCCTTACGGGAAGCTGATGGAACTATAAGCGGCGTAATGGCTTTGGCGCACGAAATTACAGATCAGGTCATTGCCCGAAAAAAAATTGAAGCACAAGCGTTGATGCATCAGGATATGCTTATGACCGCTCCAGGTTTTGTATGTACCCTGGTAGGGCCTACCCATATTTACACTTTGGTAAATGATCAGTACCAGATGTTATTTGGAAAGCGCAAAATTAAAGGCAAGCCCATTATGGTTGCACTGCCCGAATTGGAGGGGCAGGGTTTTGACACGTTACTTGATAAAGTTTATACAACCGGTGAAACTTATGTAGGCTTTGATATACCGATTACCCTGGCCCGCGATGAAAATTTGGCTCCGGAAGTGTGCTATTTCAACTTCAGTTATCAGCCCATGTATGACGAAAATAAGCAGATATACTCTATTTTAGTTTTTGGCTATGAAGTTACAGAAATCGTAATTGCAAAAAAGAGAATTGAAGAGAAGGAAAGGCTTTTTAGGCAGCTCTTAGATACTATGCCCCAAATAGCCTGGACAAGTACAGTTGACGGAAAAATAACTTTTTACAATCAGCGATGGTATGACTATACCGGATTGGATCAGGAACAAACCAATCGACTGGGATTTAAGAATGTAATTAATCCCAATGATTTACGACTGGCTGTAGAAAATTATCGCTCAATCTGTGAAACTAACGAAGGCGGTGACTTTCAAATCCTGGGTAAAGGTGCAGACGGATCTTATAGATGGCATTTAATTCGTTTAACGCCAATAAAAAATGATAAGGGTGAAGCACAATTATGGATAGGTACTGCAACGGATATACAAGAGCTTAAAATACTGCAACAACAGAAAGATGATTTTATCAGTATTGCCAGCCATGAGCTTAAAACTCCTGTAACCAGCCTAAAAGCTTCTCTGCAATTGCTGAACAGAATAAAGGATAACCCATCTAATATCATGTTTTCTAAACTTATCGAACAAGCTAATAAAAGTTTAGATAAAGTTAGTGTACTCATGGATGATCTGTTGAATGCAAGCGTTGCAAATGAAGGGCAACTTCACATCAAAAAGCAATCAATCAACTTGTATAAAGTGATAGAAGAGTGCTGCCCTCACGTTCGTGTCGAGGGCATTTATACCATCATCACGGAAGGGGACATGAATGTCGAGGTTTATGCTGATCCTATGAGAATTGATCAGGTAGTGAGCAATTTTGTTAATAATGCCATAAAATATGCCTCTGGTTCAAAAGTGATAAGGATTTTTATCGAGAAAGTAAGTGATATGGCTAAAGTATCGATAGTAGATACAGGGACGGGTATCTCACCAGATAAATTACTTCATTTATTTGATCGTTTTTACAGGGTGGATAGTAGTGGGAGTCAATATTCCGGCTTGGGTCTTGGATTGTATATTTCTGCAGAAATTATTAAAAAACACAATGGTAATATTGGGGTGGACAGCGAATTGGGCAAAGGAAGTACGTTTTGGTTTACCTTACCATTAGCCTGAATCGAGTTTTAAAAAGCAATACGATGTCGCGTTCAGACATGAATCAAGTTCCGTTCTACGAAAGGTAAGTATTGAGGTTTAATACCTCTCCTGCAAACCATATCAATTTTATGTCTGAAGTGATCTTCAAACTCATGGGCCAGTCGTATGTAATCAAACCCATCTATGCGACCGTCAAAATCTACAAGGATGTCAATATCACTTTGCTCATCATAATCTCCCCTTGCCTAAGAACCAAACAATCCCAATTCTGAAATAGGGCATTTTACTGATAAGGCAGGTTTATTTTTCTTTAGTATCGTTATGATCTTATCTCTTGTATACATAATCTTATTTAACAGCTAGCTATTAACAAAGTTAACAATCTCGTATTAGTTATAGGTTCCGGAATAATATTTCCAAAAAGGCCAAAATCCATTCCACCACCTCCGCAAATTTAGCCACGCCGGTCAGGTGTAAATGCTATACAGAGCAGGCGGTTTTGGTTGTTTTTATTGGCTGCCCGGTCTTGACACCCGCCCGGCTATCCGCTTTTTGGTGCCTACGCTATGAAATGGGCAGGACTGGAAAATGATACCATCACGGGAATGATCTGTTAAGCCACAAAACGCATAAGAAGGAAAATTGCTCAAGTGAATGTGGAATAAATAGATAACGCGACGGGACATGTGCGTTTATGCCGAAAAAGCTCTTGAACGGCTTTTCTTCGCAGGTTAGCTTTGCTGTTGCAGATCATTATCTGATCTAGCCGTTTAGGTAGTTCCTTTTAGTTTGATATTGCATCAGGTAACCTCTTTTGGCCGGTTCATTTAGGAATGACCGGGAGATCAGGGTTTCTACCTGCTCCTGTTTAACAAGAAAAGGCACCAACAATTTGTCTATCCTTTTGGGCTGCACGCCAATCCGTCTGCCAAACTCTCTGAAATCTTCTGCCGAGGCATGGCCTTTATTCTTCCAGGCACCGGACTGTAATTTATCGGCGAATAAATCAGTCAGGGCAAAATCTGTATCGTCTATATGCAGCCGGGTATTGATCAGGTCATAGGCCGGACTTAATAAATAATCGCCGGATCCGCTTTCGAGTAAAGCGAAGTTTTTGAGATGCGCATCGCCATTTGAAAAAAGATAGTTAAATAAGACCATAACGAAATATTTCTCTATC
>NZ_JBKJUM010000160.1:0-4472 GCF_046590655.1 Daejeonella sp. | reverse complement strand
TTTAAAATTTGGTGTACTCGGTATTGTTTTTGGAATTGTAATGGCAAAATCAGAAGCCATTTCCTGGTTCCGGATACAGGAAATGTTTCGTTTCCAGGCCTTTCACATGTATGGAATCATTGGCACTGCCGTCATACTGGGCGTCATCGGTGTAGCATTGATCAAAAAATATAAAATCAGGGATTACCACGGTAATCCTATCCAGTTCAATCCAAAAGAGAAATCGGTTTCTCGCTACCTGATGGGAGGATCTATATTCGGACTGGGATGGGCACTAAGCGGCGCCTGCCCGGGCCCAATGGTTGTGAATATTGGATACGGCTTTTTATCCATGGCCATTGTCTTTTTCTTTGCCCTGGTTGGAACTTACTTGTACGGTATTATAAGAACAAAACTCCCCCATTAAATTCAGACAATCATAATAGGAGACCTATCAATTCTTTGAGTTAGATATTAATCGCTCCTTTTTATTGCTTTCCCGGATTATCCTCTCATTTTAATAGGAACAATTCGGGAATACTGGTTTAAAGGGGTTCGATTTCCCAAAATTACTACAAATGAACCTGCATGAGCATGCCGGTCGCAAACCGAAATGAATATGCTCATGCAAGCTTCATAGCCTTTAAAAAACAATATATTCAGATAAAACCTTCATGATTTTGCCAAAACCCACAGGGGTATGATTATTAAATCAGGATAGCCCTGCCTGACGGCAGGCAGGTTCATCACCATTCAAATACAATAAATAAAGGGATGAAAAATATTATTTTAGCTGTAACGCTTATGTTGCTGGCTACAGGAGAAACTGTGCTTGCCCAGCACCAGGAGGTTCCGGAAAAACCAGAAATGTACAAGGGTAAGGAAGTTAGAACAGACGATACTACTTCTTTACTATCTGCCTTTAAAAGAGGCCAGACTAACGGTCATTTCAGGTATTTTTTCATGGCAACAGATAATAAAAGGGGCCTGACAGATTATTACGCCAATGCAGCCGGTGGCGGGATACGTTTTGAAACGGCAAAATTCCATGGTTTTCAGTTTGCAGTAAGCGGCTTCTATATATTCAACATCGGATCTTCCGATTTAACCCTGGCAGATTCAACCACCGGACAACTTAACCGCTATGAAACTGCTCTCTTTGATATAGAAGATCCGGCAAATAAAAAAGATATTGACCGGCTGGAGGAATTTTACCTGCGGTATAATTATAAGAATTCTAACCTTGTTGCAGGCCGGCAGTTAATTAACACTCCGTTTATTAATTTACAGGATGGGCGAATGCGTGCGACCGGAGTTGAAGGAATATGGGCTGAATTCAATGAGCTGAAGAAAACCAAGATCGAAGGAGGCTGGCTTTATGCAATTTCCCCAAGGGGAACTACCAAATGGTACAATACGGGTGAATCCATAGGAATTTATCCCGTCGGTTTAAACTTAGATGGAACAAGATCAGCGTACCAAAATTCTATTGAAAGTAAATCTGCTGCCCTTTTAGGCATAAGCACAAGCCTCGAAAATCTTAAACTTCAGGTATGGGATCTATTTTCCGAAAATGTTTTTAACACCACTATGCTGCAGGCAGATTTGATGTACCCTTTGAAAAATAAAAGCTCAGCATTTGCTTCCGCACAGCTTATCAGACAGGATGCGGTGAATGATGGAGGCAATCCGGATGCTGCAAAAACTTATTTTGAAAAGGGAGGTAAAGCCATCACTTTTGGTGCAAAAGCCGGCTGGAGAAATGCGTTATTGGATGCCAGCGTAAACTATAATCGGATCACAGCTCATGGACGATATTTAATGCCCCGTGAATGGGGAAGAGAGCCTTTTTTCACCTTTCTCCCAAGGGAACGCAATGAGGGATTTGGAGATGTTCATGCTTTTATGGCAAAAGTGAATTATAATATACCCCGCTCAGGGATAAAAACCTCTTTGGCAGGAGGTTATTATCAAATGCCTGACGTTAAAAACTACAAGTTAAATAAGTATGGCTTACCTTCGTATACACAGGTCAACGGCGATGTACAATATTCTTTTACAGGAACGTTTAAAGGCCTTGAAGCACAGTTTCTAATTTCAGGAAAAGTAAATAATGGTGAAACGTACAACAACACTCGTTATGAAATCAATAAGGTAAATATGCTTCAATATAATTTTGTGCTAAATTATCATTTCTAAGATCGTATGAATAATACTGCTACTTTCAATTCAACATTTGAGCCTGCGCTGATTCAGGAAATGCAGAAATTTGGTGAATTGAAGCATTTTAAGGAAGGTGATATCATTATGGATTATGGTAAATATATCCGCATGATGCCCATTATTGTGAACGGAACCATTAAAGTGCTCCGGATGGATGAGACCGGGAAAGAAATTTTGCTGTATTATTTATCAAGCAATGAGAGCTGTTCAATGGCCTATAGCTGTTGTGTGGAAGCTAAAAAAAGTGAAATTAAAGCGATAGCGGAAGATGATGTTGAGTTGATTGCCATTCCTCACACCAAACTGGATGAGTGGCTTTGTAAATACCCCAGTTGGAAAAACTATATTATGCGCAGTTTTAATGAGCGCTTTTTGGAATTGCTAAAATCCATCGAAAGTATTGCCTTCCATAAACTGGACGAACGTCTTATTTCTTATCTGAAGGAAAAACAACGTTTCTCTGGTTCGTCTGTTATTAAAGTTTCGCACTATTTAATTGCTGATGAATTAGCAACTTCCAGAGTAGTCATTTCACGTCTGCTGAAGCAATTAGAAAATGAGGGTAAAATTTTGCTGTACCGCAATGAAATAAAACTTTTGGAGAGTTTCAAGTGATATCATCAAGGTCTGGTATACCGGTTCAATGCCTTATGTGCAATCGTCTGATACTCCCGGCAGGGATCTCCTCCTTGTTTAAACCAAAATTTACAAGCTCCGTTTCATGCTGAGTTGAGCATACACACTGCATAATACGGTGGATCAATTCTGTAAATTTACTCATCAATGTGACTTTTGTTACAAAAAACTCTTTTCAGTTTTAATATTTTTACTATTTCATGCCATGACCTATACATTGAAAAATAAATACCTCATGATGAATGTAGCTCCAGCTTAATCCTTCAATTAATTCAAAATGAATTTACATGCCCGATAACCAATTAACTGAAATAGAGAAAGCTATAGTCAGGATTTCCCGCTCGGTGATAATCATCTCCATACTGTTTTTAGTTGTTACTGGTATTTTTATGATTACATTATTTGATATGGGAACAGGTACAGGAGCAAATCACCCACCTGTTCCGGAGCCCCAGACTGTTTCGTCACCTTCGACTTCAATTGAAACAAAAAAGCCTGAAATATTAAATGCAGCCTGGACCGCCCCCGATGAAAGCACGCTGCCTTCGGGAAAGGAGGGTGAAATTATCCTTTACGGAAAAGATCTGATCGCGCAAACATCCACCTATCTCGGACCAAAAGGAAAAGTTGCAAACATCAGCAATGGAATGAATTGTCAAAACTGCCATCTGGAAGCGGGTACCAAAGCGTGGGGAAATAACTATTCGGCCGTGTATTCTACTTACCCAAAATACCGTGCTCGTTCTGGAACAAAAGAAACTATGGTTAAAAGGATTAATGACTGTTTTCAGCGGAGCTTAAATGGCAAAGCACTGGATAGTACCAGCAGAGAAATGCAGGCCATGTTAGCTTATATGAAGTGGCTGGGATCCGGAGTAGAAAAAGGCAAAACGCCTGAAGGTGCGGGTCTGCAGAAACTCGACTTTTTAGACCGGGCTGCCGACTCCAAAAAAGGCGCTTTAGTCTTCACTAATAAATGCCAGTCCTGTCATGGTAAAACTGGAGAAGGTTCGCCTAATGCAGAACAATCAGGATATTTATATCCGCCACTTTGGGGAAACAACAGTTACAATGACGGAGCAGGCCTATACCGTATTATTGCTTTTGCCGGTTATGTCAAAAACAACATGCCATTAGGCGCGACAAAAGAAAACCCACAATTGACTGATGAAGAAGCCTGGGATGTGGCCGCGTACGTAAATTCCCAGTCCAGGCCCCATAAAAATCAGTCTAAAGACTGGAAAGAGATCAGTAAAAAACCGGTTGATTTCGCATTCGGCCCGTATGCCGATAAATTTTCCGAGGCACAACATAAATACGGCCCTTTTCAGCCTATTGTAAGTGCGGGCAATAAGCTTAAATAGCCACAATAAGATCATAAATAAAATTCATCCAAACCATGCCCATATGTCGAAAGCGAAAACATTAAGCTGTAATTGTAGTGATACACGCCGTACGTTTTTGAAAAGTGCCGGACTGGCAGGATTAGCTTTTGCAGGGTTACCTCAAATTGCCTCTGCTATAACCGGTGATAACTATCAGGAAAAAGAAATTTTACGAAACAAAGCTTTGCAGAATGGGAAAGCACAACGAATCACTTTACTGCATACAGCCGATATACATTCCCAACTGGA
>NZ_JBKJUM010000158.1:0-7556 GCF_046590655.1 Daejeonella sp. | reverse complement strand
TTCGATCCCCTGCGAAACAACCTGTTGTACCTTAAACACTCCTTTTGTTAAAGTACCGGTTTTATCCATCACCACAACATTGATTTTGGTCATAACATCGAGAAAATTCCCGCCCTTGAACAAAATACCATGCCTTGAGGCGAGTCCGATGCCGCCAAAATAACCCAGTGGAATTGATACTACTAATGCGCAAGGGCAACTAATGACCAGAAATACCAGGGACCTGTAGAACCAGGTATTGAATTCATAATTAGCTACAAAAAAGTAGGGTAAAAAACAGACTGCCAATGCGAGGAAGAACACTATTGGTGTATATACCTTCGCGAACTTTGATATAAAGAGCTGGGTTTGAGATTTCCTGGCGGTTGCATCCTGAACCATTTCAAGGATCTTACTGAGCTTGCTATCGCTGAACAAGGTAGTGACCTTCACTTCTACTACCGTATTCAAATTGATCATTCCGGCGAGGATCACTTCGCCTGCATATTTGGTATCCGGTTTACTTTCACCGGTTAAGGCTGCTGTATTGAATGATGCATTTTCAGAGATGAGCTGGCCGTCCAATGCGACTTTTTCTCCTGGTTTTATCAGGATGTTTTCATCCAGGTAAACCGTCGCAGGATCTACCCGTAATTCCATGCCATCCCTGATCACAGTTACCTCATCCGGACGGACGTCCAATAAGGCTTTAATGCTCCGCTTCGCACGATTTACGGCTGACTCCTGGAACCATTCTCCAATGGAATAGAACACCATTACAGCTACACCTTCGCTATACTCTCCAATAAGAAATGCTCCTATTGTGGCTACACTCATCAGGAAGAATTCATTGAATATATCCAGACGTTTCAGTTTACGAAAAGCAAGGTCGAGGACTTTCCAGCCTGCCAGCAGATAGGCGAACCCATAAATGAACAGATTAACGGTGTCGTTAAATACGAAGTTAAAGCCGTATTCAAGAATAAGCATTACAAAAAGAACAAAAACAGATAATAGCAGATCCCAACGAGATTTCCAGCCTGATTGCTCCGCGCCGTGACCGTGACCATCACTATCTGAATGTTCAGCAGAAGGCTTTTTAATTTGATTTACGTTATTTGTATCCGTGCTGCAGCACTCTTCATGTCGTTTATTCGATTCCATCAGTGCTCTCCTGTATTAGTCATTTTTGCAAGGATAAAAAAGGCCCCCTTTGTAACTATTCTGGCATTCGCCGGCAATTCCTTCACGGGAATAATTTCAGTATATCCAATATCAGATACCCCTTTCTGAACCGGTATCCGTTCAAAATAAAGAGCCGGTTCTCCGGGCTTACTCTTTGCAACTTCTTTTTCTTCGGCATGCTCTTCGGGCTTCTGATCAGTTGCGATAAAAATAAAATCCTGGCCTCCGGAGCTTACAATTGCAGCGGACGGTACTGCACTTACCACAGCAGAACCTATACTAATCACGGCGGTGATGTTCATTCCTTCGATCAGGCCTGTTTTATCACCTTTAACTACCGCGTGTACCGGAATTGTCTTCGTCTCATTAGCAAATGCAGTTCCTATTGAATAAATATCCGCATCATATTCCTTTCCGGGATTATTCGTCAGGGTAAAATGGATTTTTTGATTCGCAGTTAACCGGGGCAAATCTTTTTCGTAGACAAACAGGTCGAGATGCAGGCTTGAGTTATTTACAATTTGAGCAATGGGCGTAGAAGCGTCAACATTTGATCCGATCTGAGCTGAGACTTCACTGATAGTCCCGCTAATAGGCGCCCGTACTGCGATGGTCGTCACAATATTACCCCTGTTAACCTGTGCCGCGGAAATCCCCAAAGCCCCCATTTGTTTTTCAAGCGAGTTTTTAGCTGACCGTAACGTGCTTAGCTCTGCTTCAACCCGCTGCACATTTTTTAAAGGAGCAGCGTTTCCGCTCACTAATTCTTTTTGTCTAGCGTATTCTAACTCAGCGAGCTTAATCTGCGCAGTTGTAGCCTGAAGCTGTTGCTGGATCTGAGCAGCATCAGGATTAATGATAGTCGCGATAGTCTGGCCCTGTTTAACATAGGTGCCCGGCTGAACCAGTAAAGTTTTAATAACACCATTGCTGACCGAAGTAACCAATGCTTTATTTTGATTAGGCACTGTCAGGGTTCCATTAGCTTTGATTGAAGTTTTTAAATTCTTCATTTCTATAATTCCGAGCGCGATATCTGCGGTTTTCATTTGTGCCTGGGTTATAGACACAGTCGTGCTCTCGTTTTCTTCATGCACTTCTTCTTCGCTAACTGTCGCGGGACTGCCACAGGAAGCCGCAAATAAGGCCAGGGTTAAAAATATCAAATATGTTTTCATCGTTATTTAATTTCTTTAATAAAATAGTTGAGTTGTATGGCCGATTGGTTATAGTCATTCAGCACGTCCAGGTAGTTCTTTTGGATATCAATCGCCTGTGTAAGGAATTGCGAAAGCTCTGAGAAACTTATTTCACCCGACCTGTAAGAAAGGTTGGCCGCTTTAATAATAGCTTCTGCCTGGGCAAGCCCGGTCTGCTGATAATAGTTTATTAAATCATTATTTTTCCCGAGCTGCTGCATGGTTTGCAGGTACACTGAATTAATGGAAAAAACAGCATAGTTAGTAACTGACTGCTGATAATCTTTCTCCAGCTCGGCCGCCCTGATTGCATTTTTATAGATAGTTCTCCCAAAAACCGGGATTCCCATGCTCACTGAAAAACCGGAAAAACCCGGACTGACGCCATATAGCCGTTGAGAAAAAAACCTGCCCTCGAAAGAAGGCATTCCCTGTTGCTTAGTCACCCGTACTTCAGCGTCGGCCAGAGTTACATTCTGTTGCTGCCATTTAATTTCAGGATGCTCTCTAAAATCGGAAGGATTGCTGATTACGCTGATCTGGGGCAACAAAGTCGGTTCCGGAAGGTAAGCCTTATCCGTATTTAGAAGCCTTTTTAGCTGCTCCTGTCCTGTCTGAATATCGCGGTCAAGCAATTGCAGCTGAAGTTTTGTTTCTTTTGATTTGGCCTGTGCTGAAATGCTGTCCAGTCCGGCACTTTCCCCGGTACGGACTCTAAGAACAGCTGCCCGGGCAAAAGAAGAATACAGGCTGTCCAGTCGTTTCCATAGCTCGTGCTTATTCTGCAAAAACACCAGGTGAAAATAGATTCTTTCAAGATCTCTTCTAATCTCTGCCAACCTGATTTGACCGGCCAGTTCTACAGACGTCACCCGTTGATTCAGAAGATCGCGCTTTGCAGAATACAATCCCGGCCAGTCAATGCTCTGACTCAGCCCGATCTTTAAGATTCCCTTCGAATCCAGGGAAGAAAGATCCTCGTTTTCTACAAAAACGCCGGTCTTCGGAATATCGAACCCCGTCTTAGCCAAAGTCTTGCTTTGTTCAAGCTGAATGCCCGAACCCTTTAGTTGCAGGTTATTTTCTATAGCCAGTTCATAAGCAGCATTTAGTGAAATAGAAGTTGCAGGGTTCACGCTTTGAGCCTGAACCATCTGGCTCCCCAATGTTAGCAATACGACTATCAAAGTTGCAGGCAGAGCTTTCTTAGGACCTGGCAGAGATTTGGATTTATTAAATATCATATATAAAAGAGGTAACAAGATCAAGGTAAGGATAGTTGCAGTGATCAGTCCGCCAATCACTACGGTCGCAAGAGGTTTCTGGACTTCTGCCCCGGCGCTTGATGATAAGGCCATCGGCAGGAAACCGAGAGAGGCGACTGTGGCTGTCATCAATACAGGTCTTAGGCGTTCTTTGGTTCCCAGGAATATCCGATCTTTAACATTCGTTATCCCTTCTTTGGCAAGTTGATTGAAAGTACCGATCAACACTATCCCATTAAGTACTGCGACACCAAAGAGTGCAATGAACCCTACACCTGCGGAAATGCTGAAAGGCATTCCCCTTAGTAACAAAGCAAAGACTCCGCCGATAGCTGACATTGGAATGGCTGTAAACACAAGAGCTGCCTGTTTAACGGATTTAAACGTAAAATACAGGAGGATGAAGATTAATAACAGAGCTCCGGGCACAGCAATCATTAAACGTGCAGAGGCCTTCTGAAGATTTTCAAACGTGCCGCCATAAGTAAAGTAATAGCCTGGAGGTAACCTGACCCTGGCATCCAGCGTAGCTTGTACATCTTCTACTACACTTTGAACATCCCTGTTGTTCACATTAAAACTTACGGCCATAGTTCTTCGACCGTCTTCCCGGCTGATTTGTGCAGGACCTGTTTCGTAGGCTACTGTTGCTACCTGCGACAGCGGCACCTGATTTCCATCCGGAGTTGGAATAAAGAGGTCACTCACATTTTCAATGGAGCTGCGGTAAGTACTGTCCAATCTCACAACAAGGTCAAAGCGCCGTTCATTCTCATATATCGCCCCGGCCACACCGCCAGCGAACGCTGTGCTGACGATCTGGTTTACATCTTCGATGTTCAGTCCATAGCCGGCCATCCGGGCACGGTCGTAACGTATAGTTATCTGCGGCAACCCGCTTGCCCGCTCAACCTGCGGCTGGGTAATGCCTTTGATCGGTCGTATGGCATTGGCAACTTCAGTAGCAAGGGAATTTAAAGTATCCAGGTTTTCTCCGAAGATCTTCACTGCCACATCCTGCCTGATACCGGTCATAAGCTCATTAAAGCGCATCTGTATCGGCTGACTGGGCTCCGCAATCACTCCCGGGATGTCGGCAAGCGTTTCCCCCATCATGTCCGCCAGCTCGTAAAAGTCATCCGTTGTCGTCCATTCTTTCTTATCCTTCAGGATAACCATCAGATCAGAAGCTTCAGGAGGCATTGGATCCGTCGCTACATCAGCGCTTCCGGTTTTACCGACAACCATTTTGACTTCAGGATATTTAAGAAGCATTCTTTCGGCTTTTAAAACTGTTTCGGTCGTTTGTGAAAGCGAAGTACCCTGTGGAAGTAAAAATTCTATCGCGTAGTCGCCTTCTTCTAATTGCGGGATAAATTCTCCCCCCATGCGGCTGAATACAATAATAGTGATCAGCATTAATGCTACTGCAGCACCTATGACTACATACTTGATCCTGATGGCAGCTTTGAGCATTGGTTCGTATTTTGAATGGAAAAAATCCATCATCCGGTCAGAGATATTCCTTTTATGAACAGCGTTTTTTGAAAGGCACAATGCCGACATCATCGGAATGTAGGTAAGTGATAAAATCAATGCTCCCAGGATTGCGAAGCCCACAGTTTGCGCCATAGGCCGGAACATCTTTCCTTCCACACCGGTAAGTGTGAGGATAGGAATGTAAACTATGAGAATAATAATTTCCCCAAATGCGGCGCTATTTCGGATTTTGGAAGCAGATTGGTACACCTCTTCGTCCATTTCCTGCTGCGAAAATCTGCCGCTGGTCTTTCGAAGCGCCAGATGGAGCATGGTGGCTTCTACAATTATAACTGCACCATCTACGATCAAACCAAAATCAATAGCCCCTAACGACATCAGGTTGGCAGAGATACCAAACAGGTTCATCATCGCGAGTGCAAAGAGCAGAGAAAGGGGAATAGCAGAAGCAACAACAAAACCTGCCCGCCAGTTACCCAGGAAAAGAACCAGGACAAAAAGAACGATCAATGCTCCTTCAATTAAATTCGTTTCTACCGTAGAGATGGCCCTGTCAATCAAGCTGGTCCGGTCCAGGAAAGGCTCCACAATTATATCCGCGGGAAGCGATTTTTGAATGGTGAGCATTCTTTCTTTAACTCTCCCTGCAACATCGGCGCTGTTCGCTCCTTTTGTCATCAGAACGATGCCGCCCACGACTTCTTTTTCACCATTATAGGTAAGAGCTCCATAACGGGGAGGGGATCCCAGCCTTACGGAGGCTACATTTTTAATTAATACCGGAATACCATTTTCTGATCTCTTTACGACTGTATTTTCGATGTCTGCCATGGAAGTCATCAGTCCGACACCCCTGATGAAATAAGCATTCGGCTTTTTATCGATATAAGCTCCTCCTGTGTTTTGGTTATTTTTTTCCAGGGCATCGAATATTTCAGGAACGGAAATGTTAAATGCTTTCAACCGCGCAGGATCAATGGCAACTTCATACTGCTTGGTAATTCCACCAAAGCCAGTTATTTCTGCTACACCCGGAATACCATATAACTGCCGGGAGACAATCCAGTCCTGGAGCGTACGCAGATCCATAGCGGTATACTTATCTTCACTTCCCTTTTTGGGATGAATGATATACTGATAAATTTCTCCAAGACCTGTAGTAACCGGGGCCATTTCAGGTTTGCCGAGATTAGCAGGAATGCTTTCCTGGACTTCATTCAGTTTTTCTGCGATCAGCTGCCTGGCAAAGTAAATATTGGTGGATTCGTTAAAAACCAGTGTGATCACACTCAGACCGAAACGCGAAAAGGAGCGCATCTCCACGAGGTCGGGCAAGTTGCCCATTGACTTTTCTACGGGATAGGTAATGAACTGCTCCACTTCCTGCGCAGCCAGGGTAGGTGCTTTGGTAAGGATCTGAACCTGGTTATTGGTAATATCTGGTAATGCGTCAACTGGCAATTGTGTAGCACTCCAGGCTCCCCAAACGATGAGGGCAAGTGTCAGCACGCCAATGACGAGTTTATTACGGATACTGAACCGTATTATTCTGTCTAACATGAAAAATGATTTTAAGTAAAACGATGATGCGTATGCATCCGGAAAAATATTATTGCTGCTCTACTCAGGCTTTTGGAGGCTGGAACAAGGGACTGGTAATGGAGTGATAAGAAGGTTCTATGTAGTAATTGGAATAATCCGACAATGCTGGCTTTCCTGAATGACTTTTTGCAACAATGGGGTATGTGCATCCAATACAGCATGCACAAGAACAAAATGGCGAGCAGATATCGCCTGTACAATCCGCAGCCGGACTTACTAAAGTTTCAACAACTGTATCCTGAGATGAATATTCAATAGCATCAGCACACGATACGCTGCTAAGCAGAAGTACCTGTACTAATAGTATCATTGAAATCAATTTCATATTTTCAAATATAAGATTTGGATTTAGATTCTAAAGGATTTTCATTCCACCTATACCAGCCTGTTGTTATTATTTGGGTAAAGCCAGAAGCTCTTGAATAAAGTATTTGATAGTCAGCTCGGGTATAACGTGCTGAGTGGCATTTGATTACCACGGAGTACACGGAGGAAAAAGCTGCCTGACGGCAGGCAGGCACGGAGAGCAGAAAGTTTAGCGATTTTAGCTCGGTGCCCTTTGTGCCTTCCTCCGTGGTCTTAGTGTTCAAATCAGCATACGATGTACGGGTAGCTGCCGGCAGGCAGGTTGTACTTTGCGCCCGTTGCGTTTAAATCACATAGGGTGCGAAACGAAAAACGCTTTACCTCAGAATTTAAAGCACATAATACAAGCCAATAGAAAAGAACGAACGAGGGTTCTTGAACGAAGCCTCAGTGTCCCTGGATATTAAGGAAGCCTGATATGCGGCTTCCACCATAAATTTCCTGGTGCTGTAAGCCACAG
>NZ_JBKJUM010000122.1:0-6570 GCF_046590655.1 Daejeonella sp. | reverse complement strand
CTTGGAGATCCGAACGGAACATACATATTTCCTTTATCATCAAAAGCGATAGGCTTCGCAATATGAGATGAACCGTGCGGGTCATTCTGATAATCATCTTTTACAAGCAATTCAGATTTACCTTCAGGAACAAGTTTACCAGGTGTAAGCTTAGTTCGAAACACCTCTCCAGCTGTCGAAAAATACAAATATCCCTTGTGGATCCGCATCCCCGTTCCATAGTTTCCTTCATCAGGATAATCACCAAAATTTTGAATGATATCTGCTCTACCGTCGTTATCAGTATCCCTCAATGCGACGCTACCCATTTTATTAATAGGGTTTCGCAATTTGACATAAATATCGCCATTTGAGTTGACGGCCAGGTGTCTGGATTTTCCCAGTGAATCTACGACAACAACGGCTTCAAAGCCCCCAGGCAGAAATAATCCACCATTGACCGGAGATTGATCAGGAAGGCCGGCAATGCCGTTTGACCGGGTAAAACTCAGTACAAGAACAAAAGCCAGTCCGAGAAGTGAGAAGATTCCAGCCCTGATGCCACCAATCGATAGCAGTCGTGATATAGTTTTCATTTTAATAATTTTGTAATAGGATAAAATTTATATGCATAATCACGACTTTTTGGCAATTTTCCAAATAAAGGTATAAGATTTATTACCACACTCGCAATCATCATCTCAGCCTGGCAATCTATAATTAAATCTTTACCTGTGTAGTCCCTCCCAATTTTAAGTCAATGTCAACAGGGGCATTCGAGCGCCATGATCCACCTGTGAAATCAGGAACATCAATTGAGTTTGAACGGTTATTAACTGACCATTCACTAAGCGGGAAAACAGCACTCCAGGAGGCTGCATCATAAACATCCTGATCCAAAGGTAAACCGTTACGCAAACAGTCAATAACACGCCAATCCATCAGAAAATCCATTCCGCCATGACCCCCAACCTGCTTTGCCAGTTCCCCAACCTTTTTAACAATAGGCGGAGCATATTTCTCTTCTACAGATTTAAATTCAGCTGCTGAAAGCCAGCCACGGTGGCTGTTTGAAATTCGTCCCGGCTCAGGATATTTCAACGCTGTACCTTTAGTTCCACTTATCAGATGAATCCTTGAATATGGTCTGGGAGAAGTCACATCATGCTGGATCATAATTGTCCTTCCACGGTTGGTGCGGATAGTAGTGGTATTCATGTTGCCATTGAATGTATCGTTGACAAAAGGCTTATAAAAATTGTCTGACGCAGCAAGTTCCTTAGCTTTAGCAGCCATCTGAAAATCATTACTTTGCATCGATACGAGATAATCAAGCTTATCGCCCCGGTTGATGTCCATAACCTGACATACCGGCCCTAAACCATGGGTGGGATAAAGACTGCCTCTGCGGGTGGCATTTTCCTTTAAGCGCCACATATTCTGGTAACCTTTTTTATCAAAATTAAGGTCTAACAGATTATGAATATATGCACCCTCGGCATGCACGAGTTCACCGAAATAACCTTGCCGTGCCATATTTAATGTAAGCAGCTCAAAGAAGTCGTAACAGGTGTTTTCCAACATCATGCAATGTTTCTTTGTCCGTTCTGAAGTTTCAACCATTTGCCAGCATTCCTCGACGGTAACAGCGGCGGGTACTTCGATGAATACATGTTTTCCCATTTCCATCGCATATAATGCCATTGGAACATGTAGATGCCATGGAGTGGCGATGTAAATGATATCAACATCTTTTCTATCGCATAATTTCTTCCACTCTTCAGGACCACCAGAGTAAAGCGTTGGTTTATGCCCAAGGGGTTCTACCTTTTTCTGAACCTTTACTACATTTTCCGTAATGAGATCAGATAATCCTACGATCTGTACACCTTCGCATTTTGAAAGGTTCATAACGTGGCCGGGTCCCCTCGATCCAAGACCGATAAATCCGGCCCGAACGGTTTCCAACTTAGGAGCACCATACCCGCACATGTTGAATTGCTGAATATATGGCCGGCCCGTGTTAGGATTAGCGAGCAAGTTGCTATCAGATACACTTGCGAATCCATCAAGGAGTCCACCACCAGCGATACCAAGGCCTGCTAAGCCGCTTACTTTTAGAAAATTCCTGCGATTATTTCTCATTTTATTTAATAAGTTTAGTTGATTAATTTCCAGACCGCTCAATACCCGGAAACCATTTTCGGGCATTTTCACGATATATTTTGTCGATTACTTCCTTAGGCAATTTAAGTCCATTGAATGATTCATCGAAATGTGACACATTCATTTTTTCGTTTGTAACAAAAAACTTCCAATCACTAATCCTTACCTCATGAAATCTGTTATTGGCTTCCAGAAAATCGGATTTCGCATTAACTCCATTGTCAGTAGAATAAATAAGTCTGTCCTGATACTTTATAAAAAAATCATGTACTTTTTGCCAATCCTTTACAGACTGAAACTGCAAATGGCATATTCTTTCAGCCATGTCCAATGCGATGTTTGGGAATTTATCCAAACGTTTAGCAAGTTCATCGACATTCCATTCCAGACTAGCCAGATGAGCTGCAACAAACCGTAGTTTAGGATGCTTTTCGAGCATCCTGTCACGAGCATTAATCTGATCTTCATATGATGGGTATTCCGGGTGCAGATACATATGATATTGAGGATGTTCGCTAAAATAATTCTTATCTCCTGCGACAGTCATTTGATCCACCGGCAACCAGGCGTTTCGCGGTTCGCCTAAATGGCCCAAAAGTGTTACATCGCTTTTTTCTATAAAATCAATAATCGGGTCAATTCTGGGGTCGTCGACCATTACAAACTTTCCGTCATTGTCCCTCAGCTCCATGCCCAGATTCTTCCATATCTTAACTCCAATAGCTCCGCTGTCGAAAGAATTTTTCAGATAGGCAAGCGTTTTGGATTCCCAATCTGGTGTGCCCCAACCTTCCAGGCTAAATGCAGTGAGATAGGCCAGCCGATCAGGATATTGCTTTATCAGTTTCAAAGCCACATTTTGCTTTTCCTCTATATTGGAGGTTGGTCCTGAATATACATTTACCGTCAATAACCTGAACTTATCCTTTTCAGCCTGCTTGATAAAGGTAGTATCGTCTACACTGATGTGAACATGTGTGTCGAATTTCTCCACTTTATCAAAGTCAGCCAAGCTATAAAAGTTGTGATCTGACTTTTCATTTTCAGGTATTTTACCTGACTCTGAACAACTTTGAAAAATCATCAAAAGCGCAAACAATAAAAGCAATTTAAATTTTACATTTTTTCCCATATGTTTCGCTAATTTAAATTTTGATAAATATCTTCTTTTTGTACATCCAGTATAAAATAAGCCACATGATAAATAATACTAAGCCGCCAGTAAATAGCGGGGCATATGCTCCAATGCCTTTATCAAAATTCTGCCCAAAATGGATATAAAGCGACTCATTAATTACATTTCTGATTCCCCCGTCAGCTATGCAATATGCAGCAATAGAATTCATACCTATCACCATCAGAAAAAACGACCATTTCTTTTTGTCAGCGATATCGATTATACCAAAAAAGAAAGCCAGGAACAAGAAACATATACCACCGCTAAAAATTGTCCAGGCAGGGGTCCATATTCGTTTAACCACGGGATTTATACCCGTCACATGTAACAGGATGCCGAAAGCAATCAGCACAAAACCCGTAATTATGAAAAACTTCATTTTCCTGGCATGAGCAACCTGTGAATTTAGAACATTGCCAGCAAGTAAACCCAAAATCATGGTTCCCAAAGTTGGAATAAAACTTAAGGTTGAATAACCTCCCCTGTTAAATCGAAATTCTCTTTCGCGTGGAAACAGGTTCATAAACCAGTTATCAAATGCCCAGGCAAAGTTTGTATTCTTGTTCCAATGTGCTGCAAAACCGTTGAAATTGTGCTCCCAGCCTACTTTGACACCTGCAGCTGCATAGTCAAACTCGGGACCTGGCAGAGGGTACAAAGCAAAAGCCAGGAAGTATCCCACCAGAACAACTACCAAAGCGATAACCTGAACCCGTTGAGAGTATAGTGCAAGTACTACCAGCAAGGTGTATCCTAAACCTATTTGAGTAAGCGTATCCTCAAAAGTAAAATTAGTCTGCTCCGAATTCATAGAACGAAGAAATATCCCCAGTAGGATTAGAATCAGGGAACGTTTCAGGGTGTGCAGAAGTAAATTTCTTACACTGGCACCTTTATTTCGCCGGCTCATAATTGAGTAGGGCAAAACTACTCCTACTAAGAATGTGAACGACGGCTGTATCATGTCATGCAAACTGAGCCAACTCCATTCGACATGACTCTGGCTAAATGCCATAATTCTCCAAAACGAGCTTTCAGGAAGAGCTTTTGAAATATCCGAAAGGGAAATTACTTCAGCCATCATCAGCAGCATTACAAAGCCGCGATAAACATCTACAGAGGCAACCCTTGATACAGGCATTGCCGGATTAATAACCGCACCGGTAACCGACGGATTCTCTTCTGGAATTGATTTAACTGTCATACGTTATTTTTTACTATTACTCCATTTTATACTACCAGGAATTAAAAGATTCATCAACAGTAAGTTCGTAAAAATTTTGGTTGTTTCTGATAAGTTTTATTTTGGTTGAAAAGTTAAATTATCAATGCCTGGAAACCATTTTTGGGCATTAATCCGATATATTTTATCTATAACAGGCTTCGGTAATTGCAATCCTTTGAATATACCGCTAAAGCTTGACGAAGTCAGATTATCATTTGTTGCGAAATAAGTCCAGTCTCTAATCCTTGTATCATGCAACCTCTTATTTATCGCAGAAAGGTCCGATTTTGCATCTACTCCATGATCGGTAGCATATATTAGCCTGTCTTGATACTTGATCATAAAATTTCGCACCTTCTGCCAGTTTTGAGCAGATTGAGACTGCAGATGGACTATTCTGGCAGCCATATCAACCGCCATATTGGGAAACTGATCAAGGCGTTTAGCCAGTTCATCAACATTCCATTCAAGGCTTCCTAAGTGAGCTCCCACAAACCTTAGTGTTGGGTGTTTTTTAAGCATATTATCCCTGGAATTGACCTGATCCTCATAGCTTGGGTTTTCAGGATGCTTAAACATGTGGTATTCGGGATGGCTCGTAAAATATCCCTTATCATTTGATACCGTCATTTGATCTACTGGTAACCATGCATTACGAGGCTCACCTATATGTCCCAAAAGTGTAATGTTATTTTTTTCTATCATTTCAAGAACCGGATCAAATCTTGCATCGTCAATCATTACAAATTTGCCATCCTTATCCTTCAGGCCCATCCCTATGTTCTTCCATATTTTAACTGCAATTGCCCCTTGCTTAAACGAATTTTTTAAATAAGAGAGAGTTTGAGGCAACCATTCCCTGGTTCCCCAATTTTCTACAGTAAAAGTTGTTGCATATGCCAGACGGTCGGGAAAGTCTCTTACCATTCGCAGGGCCACGTTTTGCTGCTCTTCAACAGAGGGGTAATAGGCGGGGTTTACGTTAACTGTCAAGAGTCGAAGTTTATCTTTTATAGCCTGACTAATAAAAGTTGTATCATATATATTCAAATGGACATGGGTGTCAAATTTTTCGACATTCCTGAAATCTTCTTTTGTATAAAATTCCGATTTCGTTTGTCCACTTGTGGACTTATTTTGCCCGGATGAACTACACCAAATAAAGGTGAAGAGAGTAAAGATCGAGAGGCTTTTATATTTTGATAAGAATTTCATAAAACTGTTTTTAGTTAAGAGATGGATCAAATGCCGATTATTAGTTCAGTTAAGATTAATAACTTGCAATTCCTCGGTTTCTAGGATTCCCCTAATTCATGAAGCGTATAACAGGGTTGTTCTGGAAAATTACAAGGCCGATAACCATCTTTCCGCATTTTTTGAATAAATCTTATCCACTACTTCCTTCGGCAATTTCAATCCTTTAAGATCACCAAAACCTGATAGGGTAATTTTTTCATCTGTCACGAAAAATTCCCAATCCCGCATCCAACCATCATGAATCCCCTTCGCAAAATCTGAAGATCCTGATGCTGCATTTACCTGTCTGTCTGATCCATAAACCAGGCGATCCTGGAATTTGATAAAAAATCCGCGGGTTTTATCCCAGTCATTTAGAGCATGAAGCTTTAAATTGGACATACGCGACAAGTCGACTCTCATATTGGGATACCGATCCAATCTTTTTGCAAGTTCATCAAGACTCCATTCCAGACTTCCCAGATGAGCTCCAACAAACTGTAAATTGGGATGAATTCTAAGCATATTGTCCCGTGCGTTAATCTGGTCGTTATAAGACGGATATTCAGGATGAAGAAACATATGATATTCAGGGTGTTCGCTATAGTAACCTTTACTAAATGTCATTTTATCAAGCGCCAACCAGCAATCTCGCGGTTCACCATTGTGGCCAATCAGCGGAATCTTGTTCTTTTCCAGAAAATCTAATACAGGTCTAAGTTTAGGGTTATCAACCATGACGAATGTACCGTCTTTTTCCCGTAGGTCCATTCCTATGTTTTTCCAA
>NZ_JBKJUM010000017.1:0-106044 GCF_046590655.1 Daejeonella sp. | reverse complement strand
TACAAAACATAGGCCGCACCAGCAATGTCTTTCGCAGCTATTTCATTTCGAATATCATTTTCGAATGAATCAAGGATAGCATTAGATGCTTCTGTGATGGTTTTCCGCATTGTACGGTTTCCACTTTGCTGCGCTATGGAAACCGTACAGAATAATATTAATAAAAAGCTGAGGCCTAATTTCATATTGATGATTTTGAAATAAAAGTATTGAGCTTTTCGGTGTCATGCACAAAAAATCCGCCATCGACAGAATTAACCAGGTAAACGTACAATTTTTTATGTTTATGCTGTTTATGGTGCAATCTCTGTCGTTTACAGAAAACAGAAACTTAGCTTAAGTATAAACCCTAAATTTGGACTTTACAATTAATTAAATACTATAATTGTTACATATTAGCTTGGCGGATTAAAATATTCCATTCCTTTAATAGGAAACTTTTTAGATGCCTTTTAATATTTCTAAGTGCAAATAATAAGTGCAACCCGAATATTTAAAACAGATGGGGCTAGCCCCATCTGTTTTAGGCTCAATTATTATATTCGTCTTGGATGAAAAAATACAATCATTCTATTTTATTAGCCAAAGCCTATTTATATGCGGCTACCCTTTCATCGGAAATTACTCCTTTCCAG
Source organism: Daejeonella sp. (assembly GCF_046590655.1). Lineage (GTDB taxonomy): Bacteria > Bacteroidota > Bacteroidia > Sphingobacteriales > Sphingobacteriaceae > Daejeonella. The sequence continues at coordinate 105,409 of NZ_JBKJUM010000017.1, read as the reverse complement.
TTCAGTCCGAATGCAAAATCATAGGCATTCCCATCAGAATCGACATAGGGCTTCATATCCCTTGGCACATCTTCAAATTGCTTTTCTACAGTGGTCATATCTGCAGGCATTTGAAAGGGTAACAAAGCAGATGGTTCTGTTGCTCCTGAAATGATTTCCATCAAGGCTTGGTCTTGCACGCCCATGTGTACCAAAATCGAAGAGGCATTTGACTCAATTTCAGAAAATATCATGGGTTTTAAAACATGAACAATAACGATAACGGGTTTACCGCCCATTTTTGCTTTTGTTTCATTGACCAATTTCATATCGGTTGTATTGTTGGTCTTCACTGTTTTGCCTTGGTATGTGCGATTTATAAAATCCTCCAAAGGGCTACCTCCGGCCAAGCTCGTTTCCCTGGCGTCCTTTGCCGTGTAGGATTCATATTGTAAGCTGATAGGCACATAACCATTGCTTCCTTTTTCGAGGTCAGCCCTATCATACCCTACACCACCATCCGGACTTTTGATGCCCACCAAGGCAAAGTCGGCTTCTTTTGGGTTTTCGACCACCTCGAAATACTTCGACACTACTTCTATATTAAAAGGATATTCTGTCTTTTCAGGTGTTACCACCCCCCTCCAATTGGTGCTGGGCGCGATGTATCTTTTGGGAATATACACTTTCTGTTTTTCCTTCAGCGGAAGTGCTTTCCCTTGGTTTTTGAGTAAGATCACCGAGCGCAACTGGGCATCATATCCCGCTTGCATATATTCGGCCTTACCAACAATTTTTTCGGTTTCTGCAACATCCAAATAGGGGTTTTCAAAAAGTCCGGTTCTAAAAATGTTCTTCAACAAACGAATGGCGGAAGTCTCAAAACGTTTTCGCATTTGGTCTTCACCATGTTCGGCAACTCCCATTTTATAGGCTTCGAGTACAGGCCCCAAAACATTATTGCCACCAAACTGGTCCATTCCGGCTTCGATTGCCTTATAATGACGTTCGGCTACGCTCATTGTCTCAACGCCCCAACTTTTCCCTTCAAACTTGTCCATAGCGGAAACATCCCTAGTAATTCCCCAATCGGTACAAAGTACTCCGTCATATCCGTATTCTCCTCTAAGAACATCGGTAATCAAGTATTTGTTAAATCCATTGCCAACGGCTTCCCCTTCTCCCGTTGAAATCGTATAATAAGGCATAACGGCAGAAGCCATTTTAGTCGCACCTTTTAATTTGAAAGCACCTTGGGTAAAAGGTTGTATGTGGTCTTTAAGGTTTTTTCCAGGATAGACAGCATATGCTCCGTAACCAAAGTGACCATCACGACCCCCTTCTTCTGGACCACCACCTGGCCAATGCTTGACCATAGCATTTACACTTTCAAAACCCCAATCACCTCCGTTCGTGGACTGAAATCCGTCTACATAAGCCCTAGCCAAATCAGTTGCCAAATCTGGGTCTTCACCCATGGTTCCATCAAAACGGCTCCATCTAGGTTCTGTTGCCAAATCGATTTGTGGAGATAACGCTGTAGTAATACCTAAAGCACGGTACTCTTTAGAAGCTATTTCTCCGAATTGCTGCATCAAGGTTGGGTCAAAAGAGGCGGCGATTCCCAAAGTCCCAGGCCACATAGAAATGGCTCCACCCGCACCGGCATTGAACTCCGCATACGAATCAGTACCGTGCCTTGGATCCGAACTTGTGTTGACCGGAATTCCAAAATCAAGACCTTCAGCGAAGGATTGTGCATTGTTATTCCATTGCGCCGCTGTCGAAGGAGTTTCAACACGGGTAATCAAGACATGCCTCAAGTGGTCGTCTTTTAAAAACTTTTTTTGTTCGTCGGATAGATCACTGGCCACAGCGCCACTTTCTCCAAAAGGTTTTCCATTATAATTCGAAGAACCAAACCCGCCACTCGCACCGGGAATAGATTGGTGCGAACTATATAACATTAAACCTCCAATATCTACCAAGGTCAATTTAGTAGCAAGGTCGTTTGCTCGCACATCAGCAGATAATCGCCAATCTTCATAAGAATCTAATGTTCCATTTTTGTTCAGATCCTTAAAGGCGTATCCATCAACGGTCAACAATTTCACACCAGATTCAGGATGATAGCCTAAGGTGCTTCCATCTCTGTTTGAGACCTGAACGTAGCCGTCTTTTTGTTCGGTTGTGAATTTTTCGGCACAGCTGGTCAAAAAAACTCCTGAAATTAGAAGTACTAGGGATAATTTTTTTTCTATCATTTTCTGATTTATTTTGATTGTTGCGGTTGTATGCGAATGTCCAATATATTCTATTTGACCTTTATATAAGACTCCAAATCTGTAACCGACAGTTTTATCCTGGTGAACGACACTGCTCCGTTTCTTTGGAGTTGTTCAGAGCGGTTATGTAATCAAGCAATATGAATCACGAAGGCCAAGGCAGTTGCTCCACCATTAGGATTAACTCGAGTGTAATATCCTCTAGTCACAATTGGCGGGTAAATGGTAATGATGCCCTTTATGCCTGCGAAACCAATATTTACGAAATTCATATAGGTTTTATTACAGATCACTTTATAATTATTATTTCACAGATCGCATAGAGTTTACTTAAACGATATTTTCCTTGTGTTAAAATATATTTTTAGAATAGAGTTTAATTGAAATCTAAGTTCATATAATAAGTGTAACACACTTAAGGGTTGAACTCAGCGTTGTTAAAGCCTTATTATTAAAGATTTAACCAATAGGTTAATTTCAAATTGATAGATCGGGTTTTAGGCTGAAAACTATCCACGAAGTAATTATCATTATAGACAATGTACAAATCTGAGAGCGGAGCAAAACGCCATTGTAATCTTGAATTGAACCCTAAGTTGTCTTTTTGATTACTATACTGAATTAATGTGGACCAAAAAATAGACTTACTAAAAGTGACATCAATTTTCGGACTTAACAACCAAATGTCAGCACTTGCGTAAGGGTCTGGTAACGTAATTTGATCATAATTTAAAACTAGTGAAAGAAAGACTTTTGGCTGAAAGCGTAAGGTCATCATACTTTCTACTGAAAAACGTTTTCCGTTGTAAAACTGACCAACCTCAGAGCCCCCTTTAAAAGCAAAACGTTTTCGCATATCTGATTGATATCCAAATTTTACACTATTATAATGATAGCCTTGATCGCCTGGTAGTTCTAATGCCCCATCCGTGTTGGTTGGGTCAAAGCTGTCAAATAGAAAGGTAAAACTATTCGTTAGTTCTATCTCGAATTTTGATTGATCTTTAAAAGTTGCTTTCCAAGAACTCATAAGGTCATAATCGGTATTTTTAAAATCCAGGCTAGGATCCCATAAAAAAATAGGAAAAAATCGAAATCCGTGATTTTGAATGATACCTTTTTTTGGCCAAAAAACACGCTCAGCACCTACAATGCCTTTGAAAATTCCTGTTCTTCTGATAAAGCCCAAATCAGATGAAAAATCTTCATCTATCGAAATTCCTTTAATGTCGAAGTTATATTTTCTAGACTGATATGAAAGAATTGCTCCGGCAGACAAATTACCTACATTATCATCGGGCTGAAAAGACTTGTGGGCATACATTTTACCAGTCCACGTATTATCTTTAGATGCCAAATTATAATCAAGACCAACCACCCTATTGTAGTCATCTTCCCGCTCAACAAATTCATTCTTTCCAATTGATTGCCTATTGATATAGAACACCCCAATATTTGACCTCGAAAAAACCCTTTGCTGAAGGGCTATCATGGTATTGTTGTTGGAGGGAATTTCATTTTCTTCATCTTTGGCCGTCTGAATATTCAAAACACCTACTCTCAAGTCTTTTGTCAATTTGCCACTTAAACGAACACCACCAATAATTTTATTTTCTATGGAATTACCTGCCGTATCTCTAGCTATACCGATGCGTCTAGAGAAAAACGGATTCGCATCGCGTTGATCTCCAAAACTTGCGAATAGATCACCATTATCAACAAAAAACTGTCTTTTCTCAGGAAGCGATACTTCGAACCGAGTTAAATTTGTTACTTGATCGTCAACTTCTACTTGTGAAAAATCTGGATTTAATGTCAAATCTAAATTCAAATTATTGCCAATAGCAACCTTGGCATCCCCACCCACTTTTAAGTTATTGAAACCTTCATTGGTTTTAAAAATTTTTTGCGATATGGCATTGATATATGGGATAATGGCCAGCGGACTTCTAGATTCACCCAGGGGTTTTTCGAAAACCATTTCACCCATAAATGCTAGATTTGAAATTGATTGATTTTGTGGAATTTTAACCCAACTGCTACGCTCATTTGATTGGGTGTCAATACGATAGCTATTAAATCTCCATTTAGTTGCCCCTTCCTTAAATTTTAAAGAGGTTAATGGTATGATTATTTCGGCAGTAAAATAGCCATCGTAAATTTTAGAGTCTCCCTGCCATTTTACGTCCCAGGAAAGATTCAAATTGTTGATGTCAGTACCTCCGTTCGAAATGAGACCTTCTCTAAGCACACCTTGCGGATTAATACCAAATAAAAACGCATTGGTGCCATCATTGTAGGTATCAAAAAGAAATGAAAAGCTGTCATTACCACTCCCTCTAAAATCGCGCCTTAAAGATTGTAGTGCATAGTTCTTGCCAATAGAGTAAGCTTTTATACCTATATATAGGTTTTTATCATCATACAAAATTTTAATTTCTGATTGGTTTTGTGCTTGTACGGTATCGAGCGGAAAATATTGATTAAAGGTGCTAATACTTGGGGTAGTTTCCCAAATAGGTTCTTCAAGAGCACCATCAGGTTTTATAATTGCTGTGGTATGTTTTACAACAAAACTTTTATTTTGACTTTGTCCAAAGGAAAAAATTGAAAAAAAAAGTACAGGTAGAAGTAGAATTTTTCTTGTCATTGGTTTTAATTAGATAGAGGAGCACTTTAGGATTTTTAACTTTTTATGAATCTCCAAAACTTTTAGTTTTTTCTTAAAAGCCTGAACAGTAGTTAAGAATATTTGCCAAGCAGATAATCTTGTATAATCATTTTTTCTTATACTTTAAAACCCTGGCGTCTTTTATTACCCCTTTCCAATTCAGACCAAAAGCAAAATCATATTTATTGCCTTCTGAATCTACATAGCATTCCATATCATGTGGTACATCTTCTTTTTGTTGCTCTACTATTTTCATGTTTACCGGCATTTGGAAGGGCAACAGGCCGAAAGGTTCTTTTGCACCGGAAATGATATCTAACAAAGCCTGGTCCTGCACACCAAAACTTGCAATAATGCCCGATACTTCTTTTTCAAATTCGGCCACCACCGCAGGGTTGCCAAGCGCCATAGAAACTATTACCGGTTTGCCGCCCATGGCAGCTTTGGTGTCTAAAATGGTTTTTAAATCGCTAGTGTTGGCAGCAGTAAAAACTTTGCCTTTGTACGACCGGTTGGTGTTGGAAGCGTCAACCACCGGGTCGCCGGCAGCCATACTTTGCGCTCTTGCATAGTCTGCAGTATAAGGCAGGTACTGTAACGAAATAGGTACATAACCATTAGCTGTTTCCCTGTCCTTTTGTTCGTAACCAACACCACCGGCAGGGCCCTTTACAAATACAAGGGCTACATCAGCTTTTGACGGATCGTCGGAAACGGTAAAATATTTTTTTACCAGCTCCATATTAACCGGGTACTCTATTTTTTCTGGCGTGATATTGCCAAAAAAATCTTTTGCAGCAGGTATAAAACGCTTGGGTATATATACCGTTTTCATTTTTGCCAGCGGTAGTACGGCTGCTTTATTTTTTAATACAACTATGGATTTCACCTGGGCATCATAACCGGCTTGCATAAATTCGGGCTTGCCAACAATTGTTACAGATACGGCCGGATCGATATACGGATTTTCAAATAAACCCACCTGAAAAATGTTACGCAACAAACGGGTGGCACTCTGCTCAAAACGTATACGCATAAACGCTTCGCCATGTTCTTTTACGCCCATTTGATACGCTTCTAATACAGGGCCTGCGGCGCTGTTACCGCCAAACTGGTCAACACCTGCCATTAGTACTTTGTAGTGCCGCTCTGCTATGGATAATTTTTCTACACCCCACGATTTACCGGCAAATATATCCGGCGTTTTCCCTTCGTCGGCGGTGATGCGCCAATCGGTACATACCACGCCATCATAATTATATTTGTTGCGCAACAGATCGGTAATAATATATTTACTAAAGGCATTGCCTACATTTTCACCATTGCTTTTATCCTGGTTAAACGATACGGTATAGTAAGGCATCACTGCCGCAGCCTTTTTTGTTTTGCCTGCTAATTTAAAAGCGCCATCCACAAAGGGTGTAAGGTGTGCCTGGAAATTATTGCCCGGGTACACAGCGAACTTACCATACGCAAAATGTGCATCTCTGCCAGCCTCTCCGGGGCCGCCGCCGGGCCAATGTTTAACCATGGCATTTACGCTGGTAAAGCCCCAGCCATTTTTGATTTCAGCAGCGCCAACGGAAGTTTGAAAACCATCCACATAAGCCCGTGCCATATCGGTCGCAAGGGTTGGGTCTTCACCAAAAGTGCCTACCATCCGGTTCCAGCGTGGGTCCGTGCCTAAATCAATTTGTGGGGATAAGGCAGTGGACATACCCAACGCCCGATATTCCTGTGCACCAATGGCGCCAAATTTTTGTACAATGGCCGGATCAAAAGTCGCCGCGAGGCCCAACTCTTCGGGCCACATCGAAATGCTGCCACCAGCGCCGAGGTTGTACTCTGTGCTGGCCACTGCGGTATGGCGTGGGTCGGTACTGTTGTTGGAGGGAAGCCCCAGGCCCAGACCCTCTACCAGCGCTTGCACATTATTGTTCCACCTGGCTGCCACATCAGAGCTTTGCACACGGGTTATCAATACATGCCTTAAATTATCTTCTGTCAAAAACGCTTTTTGCTGATCGGTAATGTCGGATGCCTTTGCACCACTCTCTGGGAAGGGCTTACCACCATAAGTAGCTGCGCCCAACGCACGTAGGTTGGCAGGTACCGCCTGGTGGCCGCTGTACAACATCAGGCCGGCTATTTGTTCTTTCGACATTTTCGCCGCAAGGTCTTTTGCCCGTACATCCACATCCAGCCGCCAGTCTTCGTATTTATCCAATTGGCCATTTTTGTTAAGGTCTTTAAAATTCAACCCGCCAACGGTAATAATTTTTACACCCGACGCCGGCGAGTAGCCCAACACAGGGCCGTTCTTGTTACTAACAGTTTTGAAATTATTTTCTACCGCCGCATTATTTTGCTGTGCAACCAGGTTAGCGGTTATAAACTGCAACAAAAAAACAGCGGCAATACTTTTACAAAAGCGGGAGGAGGAAATAGCAGGCATAAGTTAATTTTTAGATTTTATATTTCAAATTTAAACCACATTGGCTGGTATGTATAATTTACAATAATAGCCCCTATACATATATGTGCACAATCTTTAAGACGAAGAACGAAAATGTCGCGACGAACGGGAATTATAATTATCAAAAATTTTTTGTCCGGGCTACAATAGTTTACTTACACGAACCGCATTAATCTTATAAAACTGATAGTTGCTATTAAAATAATTGTATTTTAGCTGGACAGGTTGGAATTCAAATGGTTTAAGGAAAATGATTTTAATTGCAAGATGAAAAAAAGATAGAAATTTCCGCCCAACATCATCCCAGATATTTTCTGCTCACCTTCTTGCTTTGAACCGGATTATTGAGAGAATTGGTAAAGTTTCAAACGACTTCGGATAGTGTGTTTTTAACTCAATATCCCAGGCAGCTAAAGGCAAGCCACCTGGCTTTCGAAAGAATTCTCGAACGAGTGCGAAACCTTCCGGTTTATTTACATAAACACATTTTTTAAATACAACCTCCCAAATGAAACCAGCTATCAGTTCAAAGTACCCAATACTGATAAAAGCAGTTTGTCTAATGCTTTTATCCTTATTAGCACTTGATATTAGTGCACAAGATAGTCGGCCAGCAAAACCCAACGGGCTTTTTATTTCGGTTGATGATTTAAATGATTGGATTAATCCGGCAACTTTTGGAGGGATACCGGGATTTAAGACTCCTAACTTTGACCGCCTGGCCAGAATGTCAATGAGGTTCACAAATGCTCACGTACCTTCTGCAGCTTGCGCTCCCTCAAGGGCCGCAATTATGACCGGGGTGCATCCGGCAAGGTCAGGTATTACGGGTTGGAAACATGCCCAATGGAGAAAAGAGCCTGCTCTTATAGATATACAGACCATTGAACAATTTTTTAAGGCCAAAGGATACACAACTTTGGCCGGGGGAAAAATTTACCATACACTCTCACCTCCCCGGGCAACCGTAAATCAGTCGGAAGCACAAGGATGGGACTTCTATTACCCCAGTCATGCAATTCCTATACCGTTCCAGGTCAGGGCTCCGCTAAATGTCATTGATCCAAAACTGTTCATAGGTAAGCAGCCGGATTATTTTGCATGGGGACCGATTGATCTGGGGGACGAGTATATGGCCGATTATCAAATCGTTGACTGGGCTAATTATCAGCTTGCTCAAAGATATGATAAGCCTTTATTTCTTGCAGTTGGGTTAACTAAGCCACACGATCCATGGGAAGTGCCGCAGAAATACGTTGACTTATATCCTCTGGAATCAGTGCCCGATATAAAAATTAAAGAGAATGACCTTGAAGATGCGTCCTTTACGGATGCCATACTAGGCAGATTACTTGATGCTTTCGAAAAGTCAGCTTACAAGAATAACACGATCATAGTTTTATGGTCCGATCAGGAAATGCATATGGGTGAAAAGGAAAATGGGGAAAAGTTTACTCTTTGGGAGCGATCTACTAAGACTCCTTTCTTCGGGATGGCACCGGGGATCACAAAGGGTGGTTTGTCTACAAACAAACCTGTTGGAATTATCGACCTCTATCCAACCCTGGCAGAGCTAATCGGAGAGAAGGCACCGTCACATATTGACGGCGAAAGCCTTGTACCGATGCTAAAAGGTGAGAATTTTAGTCATAAAGGTGTGGTAACAGGTTACGAGTTAAAAGAAGCGGCAAACGCTCCTGGGGGTGATGGTTATACTATTCGCACGGATAGATATAGGTACATCTATTATCCGTTTATCAATCTCGAAGAACTTTATGATCATGAAGTCGACGATCACGAGTGGGTGAATGTTGCTGAACATCCTATGTCAGACAGAAACGACGACTCCAGATTTTATCATATTCCCTTTAAGATTAATAAATTTAACGGCATGCCGTATCGCAGGCTTGGGGGTCCGGCCTTGCTGTTTCGGATATAGGGCTTGGAACATGGAACTGTTGACTTAAATTTTATTTACAAAAGGGATATTTAAACTACAGACAGGCTTTAAGTTTTTAATTAATCTTAGATTAAACGGTATGAAAAACATCTTACAACTATTGGTGCTGTTGTGCCTCGTTTCAGTAAGTTTTAGTTGTACACAAAAAGTTAAGGAGCCTTCATTGGATTCTTCTGATATTTCGGTTGATACAGTCCCGGAGAGAATGGTTTGGATCCCGCCGGGTACTTTTAACATGGGTTCTAATGATCCGGCTTTTGCCGATGCGCAGCCAATTCATAACGTAAGCCTTAAAGGATTTTGGATGGATGAGCACGAGGTAACAAATGCCGAATTTGAACGATTTATAAATACTACAAAATACAAAACTGTAGCAGAACAACCTTTAAATCCGGCGGACTTTCCCGGCGTGCCTCTCGAAAGTCTTGTGCCTGGATCAGGCGTTTTCACGCCTACAACCCAGCCTGTAGCCTATGACAATCCATTGCAATGGTGGACTTATGTTAAAGATGCGAGCTGGCGCAACCCTAAGGGCAATCAGTCTTCCATTGCAGGGAAGCCGAATGATCCGGTTGTTCACATAAGCTACACCGATGCAGCAGCCTACGCGGAGTGGGCAGGCAAACGCCTTCCGACCGAAGCTGAGTGGGAATATGCTGCCCAGGGTGGAAAAGGTTTGCAAGCTTATTATTGGGGAACTGAACTTAAGCCCGGGGGCAGGTGGATGGCAAATATTTACCAGGGTAGTTTTCCCGATGCTAATACCAAGGAAGACGGGTTCGAAGAACTGGCACCTGTAAAGTCGTTCCCGGCTAATGGGTACGGACTGTATGATATGGACGGTAATGTATGGGAATGGTGCAGTGACTTCTATCGCCCTGATTATTATTCAAATAGTCCTGAGTTAGATCCTAAAGGGCCTCAGGATAGTTATGATCCGGATGAACCTGGGGTAAAGAAGCGAGTGCAGCGTGGAGGTTCGTTCTTATGCAGCGATCAGTATTGCATCCGATACAAGCCTGGGAGTCGTGGCAAAGGGGAGGTTAACAGTGCCAGCAATAATTTGGGTTTCAGATGTGTAAAGGATTAGTAGGAATAAGGCTGCAGAACGTTGGATAGGATAGAAGGTTATTTATATCACTAAGAAATAATCGAATATAGAAATATAAATTAGTAAGGGTTTATTAATTTGGTTCATATAATAATAGGGGTACATTCGGGTATCTTCCGTTCAGCGGTAAATATATTTTTAAAAGGGGAATTTAATGAAGATATCAGAGCCGGAAACAGTTGTAAACAGCACAGTTGACAAAAATGGTTTTAGCCGGCTAAAGAGTACTTTACTTTCCCTGGGTCCGGGAATAATAATCGCTGCTGTGGTTTTTGGGCCAAGTAAGATGACCATCACCTCAAAACTTGGAGCACAGTTTGGATACTCGTTGTTATGGATCGTCGTTGTAGCTTGCTTTTTCATGACCATTTTTACTATAATGGGAGCAAGGATTGGAGTCGCAACAAAACAATCGCTTTTAACAACAATCCGCAAAAAATGGGGAAGGGCAGCAGGTATAACAGTTGGTGTTGGAATTTTTATTGTTACCACGTCATTTCAGGCAGGAAACTCTATAGGAGTAGGTATTGCACTCGCTGAGGCTACTGGTACTAAACCTCTTCTCTGGATCGTTTTCTTCAACCTTATCGGGATAGGGTTGCTCTTTTTCAGAGGATTTTATAAAGTGCTTGAAAAGCTTATGGTTTTCCTGGTTGCACTCATGCTTTTTGCATTTCTAACTACTTTTTTCCTGATAAAACCTGATTTTTCAGAAATAGCTAAGGGATTAGTTCCATCTATTGCCCCAGGTTCTTTTGGACTCGTTATCGCTTTTTTTGCATCCACCTTTTCTATGGTAGCTGCATTTTATCAGGCATACCTGGTACAGGAGAGAATTAAATTCAACCCGGAAATACAGGAGCACAACAGTAATAGTATAACCGGTATCTTCATTTTAGGATTAATGAGCGCGATTATAATGATCTGCGCGGCCTCAGTCCTCAATAAGCAAGGTATCAACGTTGTTAACGCTTCAGATATGTCGCGTGCACTTGAACCACTATTTGGTAAATATGCTTCGACTCTTTTTTTAGTTGGACTTTTCGGTGCTTCGTTTTCTTCCCTTATAGGAAATTCTACAATTGGAGGAACATTAATGGCCGATTCGCTGGGATACGGAAGCAACCTTAATTCCGGCAAAGTGAAGTTGTTTATAGCATTGGTTATGATCTTCGGGGCCATTATTGCGTTCAGATTTGGAAAACTCCCCCTGGAACTGATTGTTTTCGCCCAAAGCGTTACTATATTTCTTGTTCCTTTTATTGGACTTGCATTATACTCCGTTTCGAATGACGAAAAGATTATGGGATCGTATAAAAACTCCCCTGTCGTAAGGATAACTGGGGCGCTAGGTCTTCTTATTTTAGTACTGCTGGCAATTAGCAATGTCAATGAGTTGTTTTTTAAATAATTTATAATGGACAATAATAAATTAAAGATTTTTAATGCGCGTGTACTTACTCCTTACAGGATTCTCGAAAATGCAACAATTCTTGTTGAAGGTGGTAAAATAATTCATATTAGCCAGGAAAGCGTTAACGTGGACGACGCTGTGGAGATCAACGCTGAGGGCAATTATGTTAGTCCTGGTTTTATTGATATTCATGTTCACGGGGGTGGGGGTCACGATTTTATGGATGGCACCGAAGAGGCATTTCTAAAAATTGCCGAAACGCATGCGATGTACGGTACAACGGGCTTAATGCCTACCACACTAACCAGTGAGCTGAACGAGCTTTACCACACACTCGATCTTTACAAACAAGCAGATAAGAATAATATTAAAGGCGCCCAGTTTCTTGGTATGCATCTGGAAGGACCTTATTTCTCTATGGCGCAGCGTGGCGCTCAGGACCCTCGTTATATCCATAATCCTGATCCAAAAGAGTATATGGAAATATTATCCCGATCTTCGGATATCAGGCGCTGGAGCGCCGCTCCAGAGCTGGAGGGAGCAATTGAGTTTGGTAACCACCTTCGATCCAAAAACATTTTGGTTGCAATGGCGCATACAGATGCTATTTATGAAGAAGCCCTGGTTGCTTTCGAAGCTGGCTATACGCTGGCTACGCACTTCTATTCGTGTATGTCTGGGGTCACCCGTCGTGAGTGCTTCAGATATGCTGGTGTAATTGAAACTGCCTATCTTATTGACGAGATGGATGTAGAGATCATTGCCGATGGGATCCATCTTCCTGCCCCGCTGTTGAAGCTGATATATAAAATTAAAGGACCCGACAGGATCGCATTAATTACCGATTCGATGCGAGCCGCTGGTATGCCTCCCGGTGAGAGCATCCTCGGAAGTAAACATAACGGATTAAAAGTGATTGTGGAGGATGGTGTAGCCAAACTGCCTGACCGTACCTCTTTTGCGGGCAGTGTTGCCACTTGCGACCGCCTTGTAAGGAATATGATCAATATGGCCGATGTTCCATTGCTTGAAGCCGTTAAAATGGCTTCGCTGACCCCGGCAAACATCCTTGGTATTTCCAATACAAAAGGTTCACTAATCAAAGGGAAAGACGCTGATATAGTCATCTTTGATGAAAATGTAAGGGTGAGCAGTACTATTGTTGGTGGGAAGGTCATATATAATATGATCAACCATTGCATACGTGATAGTGCCGGGAGCATTAAAAGCAAATGCGATAGCTCACACAATAAATTCGGACATTAGTGAATTATATCCGTCTACAATTTTGAGAAGAGATGATAATGCAATACTTTTCATAGATGAAGACAGCGCTACTAAACTTTAACAAATCCTAAAGAAACCGAAATCAAACTATAATATTTATGAAGGAAAACAAAACCGTTGCAGTTGGTTCCTTAAGCCAAAAGGATACTCTAACAGGACTAGTAATAATTGGATTTATGTTTTTTATGTTCGGGTTTACATCCTGGATAAACGCCATATTAATTCCGTATTTTAAGATCGCATTTCAGCTCAGTCATGTTGCTTCTTACCTAGTAGCATTTGCTTTCTATATTTCGTATCTGATTTTCTCTATACCTGCGTCATACCTGCTCAAAAGCGTGGGATTCAAGAAAGGCATGATGATCGGCTTTTGGGTAATGTCTGCAGGTGCATTTCTCTTTGTGCCCGCCGCAATAACCATGACTTATGGATTATTTTTACTTGGGCTGTTTTCGATCGGGGCCGGACTTGCGCTTCTTCAAACTGCTGCTAACCCCTATATCACAATTTTAGGACCTAAAGAAACGGCCCTCAGGCGCTTTAGTATAATGGGTATTTGTAATAAAGGCGCGGGAATTCTTGCTCCCTTATTATTTGCTGCTGTTATCTTCCGGGTTACGGATAGCGATATGTTTGATCAGCTTTCTCAAATGAGTACAGCGGAGAAAGATGCAGCACTGCACGAACTCATACAAAGGATTATTGTCCCATACGCATGTGTTGGTACGTTCTTATTTCTTCTCGGATTGTTTATACGCTTCTCTCCATTGCCGGAAATCGATACTGAACATGAAAGCGATGAAGTTGCGCAGGCCAATTCATCCAAGACTAGCATTATGCAATTCCCGCACCTCGTTTTGGGGGCTATTGCTATTTTTCTACATGTTGGAACACAGGTAATTTCCATCGACACCGTGATCAGTTATGCAGGTACAATGAACCTGAATCTTATCGAAGCAAAGGTGTTTCCATCATACACACTTACTGCTCAAATATGTGCCTATCTGGTTGGTATTACATTTGTTCCAAAGTTTTTATCACAATTAACAGCACTTAAAATCAGTACTGTATTTGGTCTGATTTTAACTTTCCTGATCATTTTCGCGAAAGGTCAGGTCACTTTTCTCGGACATACCACAGATATTTCGTTATGGTTTGTAGTAATGCTTGGATTAGCAAATTCTCTGGTATGGGCAGGGGTCTGGCCTTTGGCTTTAGATGGTTTAGGACGCTTTACCAAAATAGGTGCATCGCTAATGGTAATGGGTCTTGCTGGAAATGCGATCCTGCCTTTGATATACGGCTATCTGGTAGATATCTCAAATGCACGTGAGGCATATTGGGTGTTGTTCCCTTGCTATGCGTATTTGATTTTCTACGCGTTCCGTGGCTATTCGTTGAGGAAGTGGTCCTGAAGAGTTGTACGCCTGCCGGCAGGCAGGTTATACGTTTTACGTTGTACGTGATACGTTGATGTTCAAACTGAAACTTAAAATATTAACTTGCCTCTTTAATTGTAGGACATAACTTATTACCTGCCTGCTGGCAGGCAGGCGTAAAACTCATAACGTACAACATAAATGAATGATTTCTCCCTCGAAAACAAAGTAATTATAGTCACCGGAGGTACCGGTATACTCGGCAAATCCTTTATTGAAGGAATAGTAAATGCAGGTGGTTCAGTCGGAATCCTCGGCCGAAATAAGGATCTGGCCTATGAACGAGCAGATCTTATCAACAAAAACGGCGGAAAAGCCATAGCACTCATTGCTGATGCCATGAATGAAAGTCAGCTTCTAGATGCAAAAAATAAAGTTCTGGATAAATTCGGACGGATAGATGGTCTCGTTAATGGAGCGGGTGGAAATCAGCCTGAAGGAGTACTGCTTCCAACTGAAGATCTCTTTAAGATGAATCTCGATGGCATGAAAAAAGTGATGGACCTCAACACCTGGGGCACGTTAATCCCAACGCAGATATTTGGTGAGGCTATAGTTGAAACTGCCAAAAGAGGGAGCATTGTAAATATTTCTTCGATGAATTCCAAAAGAGCGATTACCCGGGTGCTAGGATATAACATGGGTAAAGCTGCCGTGGATTGCTATAATCAATGGTTCGCAGTCGAGTTGGCAAATCGATATGGAGACACGATTCGGATGAATGCTCTTGCTCCAGGATTTTTTCTTACAGAACAGAATAGAAACCTTTTGACTAAACCGGACGGTTCATTCACTGAGCGCGGCCAAAAGGTAATCTCACAAACACCTTTTAAAAGATTTGGCCATCCCGATGAACTAAAAGGGGCCTTAGTATGGTTATTAAGTGACGCATCAAAGTTTGTTACTGGTTCTATGATCTGTGTGGATGGCGGTTTCTCAATTAATGGAGGGGTTTAATGGCTATGAAAAATCAAAATAATGAGAACTACCGAATGCAGCAAACTATGCGGTGGTACGGGCCAAAAGACCCGGTTAGCCTTTCGGATATCCGTCAGGCGGGATGCAGCGGAGTGGTTACAGCGCTGCATCACATCCCGAACGGTGAGGTTTGGTCTGTCAAAGATATAGAGGCGAGGCGAATTGAAGTAGAGCAGGCAGGGATGATATGGAGCGTTGTTGAAAGTGTGCCTGTCCATGAAAACATAAAAACGCAGACAGGGAAATATTTAGACTACATCGAAAATTATAAGCAAAGCATCCGCAATTTGGCGGGATGCGGTGTAAAGTGCATTACCTATAATTTTATGCCAGTCCTGGACTGGACCAGAACTGACCTTGCTTACACTGTTGACGACGGCTCTAAAGCATTGCGTTTCGAAAAGGCGGCTTTTATAGCCTTTGACCTTTTTATTTTAAAGCGCCCTAATGCAGATAAAGATTATAATAACGAAGAGATCGACAGGGCCAGAACGCGGTTTTCCACCATGTCTGATGACGAGAAACACCGGCTTACAAGAAATATAATCGCCGGACTTCCCGGCAGCGAGGAAAGCTTTACTATAGAACAATTTCAGGAAGCTTTAGACACGTATAAAGGAGTCGATCGTACAAAGCTGCGAGCAAATTTGATATTCTTTTTAAAGGAAATCATCCCTGTTGCGCAGGGCTGCGGTGTAAATATGGTCATACATCCCGACGATCCTCCCTATGCCATTCTTGGTTTGCCAAGGGTAGTAAGTACAGCAGATGACATTGATGCATTAATATCGGCAGTTCCTTCCCTGAACAATGGGCTTTGCTTTTGTACCGGCTCTTTTGGAGTAAGAAAAGATAATGACCTTCCAGCCATGGTCGCTCGCTTTGCCGATCGCATCAATTTCCTGCATCTTCGCAGTACCAGGCGTAATGATTTTGGTGATTTTTTTGAGGACAACCATTTGGAAGGAGATGTTGATATGTACGCAGTTGTTAAACAGATTGTCGAGATATCCAACCAAAGAAAAGTTTCCATTCCCATGAGGCCGGATCATGGCCACCAAATGCTTGATGACCTTAAAAAACATACCAACCCAGGTTATTCCGCAATCGGCAGGCTGAGGGGATTGGCAGAGTTGAGGGGTCTGGAATGGGGGATTGTTCATACTTTTCCACCCTCGTAACTTTTTATTCCTGTACAAACTTTACCCGCTATTTCCAATTTATTTCAATTTTTTTTCATAGACTTATAAACTGATTTATTTAACCTAAATCAATAAAATTTACTGGTCTGGAATGCATTTGCACTTCAGATTTTCTTTAATAATTAACTATCTGAACTAATTCACAGAATACTTATGAATGAGACTAAAACAAACGAAATCCTTCAAAGCCCGGCTTTCAGAAAGCTGGTGAAAAACAGATGGAATATCTCCCTTACATTTACTTTCCTAATGCTTTTTGTCTATATCGGGTTTTTGATGGTCGTTGCTTATAAAAAGGATACACTTAAATTGCCGGTAGGTGACTCGCTCAACCTTGCCATTATTGTAGGCATCGGTATCATTATTTTTTCATGGTTGATCACAGGCGTGTACGTCTACTGGGCGAATAATTATTACGATGCCGCCGTAAAGGAAATTAAGAAAGATCTCTAATCAGTTCAAAATTCATATAAAATATGTCTCTAAACTTACTTGTCCAGGTCAACTCAGCCGCACCCGTTTCCACTCTGGGGACGGCAAATCCGGTGTCAATTGCAATCTTTTTTATCTTTGTTGTAGTAACACTTTATATAACATACTGGGCCGCTAAGAAGACTAAAACCGGCTCTGAATTCTACGCTGCAGGTCGTAATATCTCTGGGTTCCAAAATGGTCTGGCCCTTGCCGGAGACTATATGAGTGCAGCATCTTTCCTTGGAATTGCGGGTATGGTTGCCACAAAAGGATACGATGGATTAATATATTCGATCGGGTTCCTTGTAGGATGGCCTCTTATTATGTTCCTGATTGCCGAACCCCTGCGAAACCTTGGCAAGTATACCTTTGCAGATGTCGTAGCTTATCGCTTAAAACAGCGGCCAATCCGGATTGCTTCATCTGTAGGATCTTTACTTACTATTTCCTTTTACCTTATTGCTCAAATGGTAGGTGCGGGGACTCTGATTAAAACCCTTTTCGGACTTGATTATGAGATCGCGGTACTTATTGTGGGTATTGTTATGACCTGCTATGTGCTTTTCGGTGGGATGATCGCGACGACCTGGGTACAGATCATTAAAGCAGTCTTATTACTTTCTGGTGCAACTATACTGGTAGTCCTGGCTATGGCCAAATTTAATTTCAGCCCTGGCGAGCTTTTCAATTCTGTGAGAACTCAGTATGGGGAAGATATGCTTGCACCGGGGGGCTATATCACAAATCCGTTGGATGCGATATCTTTAGGCCTTGCCCTAATGCTTGGAACAGCTGGATTGCCGCACATTCTGATGCGTTTCTACACCGTTCCTGATGATAAAGCCGCACGTAAATCAGTCTTTGTTGCAACGGGATTTATAGGCTATTTTTATATTCTGACCTTCTTCATCGGCTTTTCTGCCATGGCGCTTGTAGGAAAAGATTCTATAGAAGTTCTTGACAAAGGGGGGAATATGGCTGCGCTTTTACTCGCTGAGCATACGGGCGGAAGTGCTTTCCTTGGTTTTATAGCTTCAGTGGCATTTGCGACTATCCTTGCTGTTGTGGCAGGATTGACATTGTCGGGCGCATCAAGTATTTCACATGACCTTTATGTGCACGTCGTCAAAAAGGGAGTTTCGGATGAAAAAGGAGAGATCAAAGTAGCTAAACGGGCAACGATTTTCCTTGGATTGTTAGCCATAGGTTTAGGCTTAATATTCAAAGGGCAGAATGTGGCATTCATGGTTGGTCTGGCTTTCTCAATTGCAGCAAGTGCAAATTTTCCTGCCTTACTGATGTCGATTATCTGGAAAGGCTTTACCACACAAGGAGCAGTATTGAGCATAGTCACAGGTGCCTTGCTTTCCTTAGTGCTTATCGTGTTAAGCCCGACAGTCTGGGTCGATGTACTTGGAAACCCTGAAGCAATATTTCCGTTGAAAAATCCGGCATTGGTATCCATGACTTCTGCGTTTGTGGTAGGTATCCTCGTGTCACTTATCAAACCGGAACCAGAGGCTGCAGCAAAATTCGAAAGCGAGAAACTAAGGACTTACCTAGGGGTTGGTTCTGAACAATAGTGTAAAAATACAAGTAACATGAAACGCAGAGACCTCTTTAAAGGGCTTACTTTACTCCTTTTGGTTGGTGGAGCCCTGGCACAAACAGCACAAGCCAAAGTTGGATAGGTTGTAGGCCTTCCTAAACGCGATTTGTATAAGGAACTTGGTGTTCGCACATTTATAAATGGCAGGGGAATAATTAACTTTATAACCGGCTCCCTGATGCACGATGAGGTTTTTGAAACGATAAAGGATACTTCCAGGGCAATTGAGCCGAGCTGAGCGCCTTCTAATCCATCCTTCCAGTTTGACAACTGGTAACTACTTTACCACCATATCCGAAAAAGGAACAACATAAGCTTGCATAAACACCAACAACCCTACCAACGCCGCAAGTGCAATACTATGAAAAAACACATAGCGTAAAATCTGTCCTTCATGTCCGTACCAGTTGGTAGCGGTGCTGGCAACGACGATACTTTGGGCATCAACCATTTTACCCATGACGCCTCCGGAACTGTTGGCTGCTGCCATAAGAATAGGGCTTACGTCTGTTTGTTTTGCGGTTATAGTTTGCAGACTTCCGAAAAGTACATTTGATGCCGTGTCTGATCCGGTTAGTGCTACACCCAGCCATCCGAGCATGGTGCCGAAGAAGGGATAGAGAACTCCGGTTTTTGCCAAAGCGAGTCCGAGTGTTGCATCGGCTCCGGAGTATTTGGTTACGTATCCCAGCGCAAGCATCGCGGCAATAGTGATTAATGAAAACCGTACCCTCCACATGGTTTCGAGATATACCCTAAGCATTTCTTTCAAGGAATAGCCAATGGCAAATCCGGCAACAATTGCTGCCAGAAGAATTCCTGTGCCTGTTGCCGATATCCAGTTCAATTTAAATACCGCCTCTTCAGTTTTGGCAGGCTTTTCGAGGGTTGGCTCTGGTGCAATGGGAGGAGTACGTTTAACGAGCTTATGTAAGTATGCCACTTCGAATTCTGGCGCGGAGACTTTATTCAAACCGGTTTTGATAGTGGGAACGCCCCAGGCAAAAATGAAAACTACCAGTATTGCCCATGGAGTCCAGGCCCTTATCATATCTTTTGTTGTTACAATAACAGGTTCCTTCTCCATTGGAACGGTATCATCCGCAAGAGGTAATTCCCAGATAGTCTTTGGCTGCCAGTATTTTAATAAGACTATCAGAGAAATGATTGAAGCAATCGATGCAAAAATATCAACCAGCCATGGACCATGATAATTTGAAACCAGGAATTGTGTGATAGCAAAGGAAAGACCGGCGGTTAATGCAGCTGGCCACACACCCATCATACCCCGAAAGCCCGCCATTGCCCAGATTACCCAGAAGGGCACTATAAGAGAGAATAGTGGAAGCTGGCGTCCCACCATCGCCGATAGCTTGAGTATATCAATGTCTGTAACAGCAGCAAGGGCAATTATAGGTGTTCCAAGAGCACCAAACGCTACGGGCGCCGTATTTGCTATAAGCGATAGTCCGCAGGCGGCAAGCGGTCTGAAACCAAGCTGCATCAGTATAGCTGCAGTAATGGCTACCGGGGTTCCGAAGCCAGCTGCACCCTCGAAGAACGCTCCGAATGCAAATGCAATGAGAATAACCTGAATCCGCGGATCGGGAGCAATAGTTGCCAGGTGCATTCTTATCAACGTAAAAAGGCCTTTATTTACCGTTAACTGATAGAGAAAAATTAGGTTCAGAACTATCCACCCTATAGGAAACAAACCGTAGGCGCTTCCGTAAAGTGTGGTAGCTGCCACCGATCCACCCGGCATTCTGTATATGAACACAGCAACCGCAACAGCTACAACAAGGCCCAAAATCGCGGCCAGGTGTATGCGCATATGAAATACCGCAATACATCCCAGAAGGACAATTATCGGAAGGGCTGCCAAAACAGTTGACATCCAGGGATTATTTAAGGGGTCGTAGTTTTGTGCCCAGATTTGGTCCATTTTGTTGTTGGTTGTTGGTTATTTGTTGTTCGTTGTTGGTTGTTGGTTGTTGGTTGTTTGTTGTTGGTTATTAGCATTAACCGCAAGCCCTAATTATCGCAACAGGTAGTTTCGGTGGGCTCTAACAACTAACAACCAACAACTACTTCTAAAAATTATTTCAAAGGATCCCCCGGCGTATTCGCCAATTCAAAAAGACACTCAATCTCCACGGGAATATTATCAGGCAGGGATCCAAATCCCACAGCGCTTCGTGTACCGATGCCGTTTTCTTTGCCCCAAACCGTTGCGAAAAGCTCGCTGCAGCCATTGATCACCTTAGGATGAGCTTCAAAGTCTGATGTACAATTTACCATACCCAAAACTTTGATCACCCTTTTTACTTTATTCAGACTTCCGAGGTTAGTCTTAATAGTCGATAGGATCGTTAATCCGACTTGCTGAGCGGCAAGTTTGCCTTGCTCAAGATCCATATCTTTCCCTATTCTGCCTCTGATTAGTTTTTTGTCGTTCTGCACCGGCCCATGGCCAGAAACATACAGGTATTTACCGTCAATAAGATATGGTTTATAAACTCCAATAGGAGTAGGAGCAGGAGGTAAAGTTAGTCCTGTCTTTGCGAAATTCTGTTCGGGAGTTAGTTCTGGCATGTTTTATTTTTATATAATGTATTATTAAAATTAGAAAAATTTTGGGAAATAGGGAATCGGTGATCGTGAGTCGGTAATTGGTGATCCTCTTAGAGCCAAGAATCAAGAGCATGATTCAAGACTTTCTGCCGGCTCTTATTCGGTAATTACAATTTTGTACCCAGCAATTAGTTCCATCCCATCGAACTTTTCACTTTTCCACTCCATTTTAAATTCTCCACTCTCAATTCTCAACTTATTTCTTGCCCGGTAAACTTATCTTCCAAATCCTCCCTCCAGCCGAATCCGCTGCACCATGTTTTAATACATAGATCTTATTGCCCAGTAATACAGCATCTACCGGGGCATTGAAATTGTTGACCAGACTCGTGATATTCATGTAAAAATTGTCTGCTGCTTCATTGTTCCGTGATTGGCAGCCGAGAATATTTTATGCTCTGCAGCTCTTGGAGAATCAAAATCAGAGATCCGGAATACGTTCCCGTCGAATGTAGAATACCAGAACTCCCCCGTTTTGGGATTGCGAATCAGCCTGACTCCTAGCGGGACGGTATCCATAACCTTTTCAATAATTATATCAGGGCGAAGAGATAAAGGTTTTTTTACTGGTGCTACCTGCCTGGTTGCTGCGGTACTTGTTTGCTGAGCCTCAGCAAGTAGCGTACACGACAAAAACAGGGCTGTAATCCCTGTTTTCTGTAAATTGCAATGAAAAAACGTCATTGATTATATTTAAATTTTGATTTCTTACGGATTTTGAGGTGCGTTTGCCGGTTTTTGTCCTGGTGCAGCTGGCAGGACATTTGGTTCAGCTATTGCATTTAGGTTATATACAATTCTGCCGGCTCTTATAGTCATTTCGGTTTCCAGCCTATCTTTTCCTGCAATTTTACCATCGCGTGCATAATAGCCAAAATTTCCTTTACGAAGTGTGAATATCGCGATGTCTGCTTCAGATCCTACAGATAAGTGGCCAAGCTCTGGTCTTTTAATCTGCTGTGCCGGGTTCCATGTTGAAGCTTTGATAACTTCTTTGAAAGGCATGCCCATCGCCATAAACAGCGACATAATGTTTGGCATATTTTTCATCGCATTATTCATACTTCCTGTGTGCAGATCCGTACTGATTGAATTCGGATAAAAGCCGCTTTTTATTGCCGGAATGCCCTGAGAGAAAAGGAAGCTCGATCCTCCAAAACCAACGTCAAATATAACACCGCGTTTCTGTGCCCTTACCGCATATTCTTTAACTTTCTTAGTGCTGATATCAACAATGGATTCTCTGCCACTTTGGGAACTTAAACCTACCTCAGGATTTCCACCAAAAGCATGTGTGTACATATCGCCAGGGCGGAATTTAATATTAAATAGAGAGTCAAGGGGTAAATAAGGATCAGCTGAACCGAAATCAACCATAATCGGAATATTAGCTAACCTGCCAGCCTCCAGTGTCCTCTCCGTAGGGATCCAGGTATGAGCAAGGGGCCCACGACCGCTATAATGCGCTAATTTAACCCCTACAATGTGTTCTGGGTATTTTTTAGCCATATCGGCTGTACTTTTTGGATCCATATGCTCAATATCACTCTCGTTCTGGCTATCCATTCCTTCACTTACAATATTCAGCATGGCAAGCACCCTTGTCTGCGACTGATCGATCGTTTGTTTTTTATAAAGTTCGAAGCTTTTCCATCCCGGACTGCCTGCATCAACTACAGTAGTTACACCGGCAGGAAAAGTGAATCCGTCGGCTGGCAATCCTGCGCGGGCATTCATATAACCTGAACCATCCTGTCCCCAGAAAAAGTGCACGTGAAGGTCGATTAAACCGGGAGTTATAAACATACCCTTTGCATTAACAAGCTGTGTTCCCTGAGTTCCGTCGATACTTTTAGCGATAGCTGCTATTTTGCCGTCCTTAATAGCAATATCCATCACAGCATCGATATCGTTCTTAGGATCAATTATGTGCCCCCCTTTAATTACAATACTGTAGGGTTTTGCGGGCCCTGTCTGCTGGGCAAAAGCTCCAGCACACATACAAAGAAGCATGGAAAAGAAAATGAGTTGTTTTGGTTTCATCGTTAGTAGTTTAGGTATTTCTTTAGTCAAATTTATTAAGTTGAAATTACACCGCTTTAGGATAATTAGTCCTCTGTCATAGATTTATAGAAGCTTATATAGGCACGCTACAGTTAAAGAGTCTGAAAAGTACTTTTTCCCCTAGTAGGTATAAAAATATTCATACGTTATTCCTGAATTTTTCAACATTTATTGTATCTGGCTACTCAAATGCGAATAATCCAGTTTGACCGATTGTTAAGAAGAGATAAGCGAATTGTTATATTTTGAATTATAATTCTTTTTAGATAAATTTAAACTTCAAATAAATACAATGAGACTTATTGAAGACACAGAGTTGATGGTGCGTCTGCGTGAGGGTGATGATCTGGCTTTAAAGCTCATCTATAAAAAGTACTGGACCCAGCTTTATACATCTGCTTATAATATACTCCACGACCAGCATGCATGTGAAGATATAATTCAGGACCTGTTTATAAATCTTTGGAATAAAAGAGAACAAATCGAAATTAAAGCATCCTTAAAATCCTATCTTTTTGCCTCAGTACGTTACGAAGTGTTCCGCCAGGTACGACATGGCTCAGTCAGGGAAGATATTTTTGAGAACATTCAGGATCGCTTTCAAACACCTTCTGAATATGGAAACATCGAGCACAGGGAATTACTTTCCTACGTGAATTCAATCGTAAATAACCTTTCAGAAAAGTGCAAAGTCGTTTATAAACTCAGCCGTGAAGAACAATTATCTCACAAGGAAATCGCTTCCAAGCTTGACATCTCTTCAAAGACCGTTGAAAATCACTTAAATAAGGCACTCAGGCAGTTGAGGACTTCTTTGGGGCTTTGGTGAGAGAGTGGAAAATAGAGAATAGGGAATGGAGAGGTCGAGACATATTGCAGGCAACTGGGGAACCAGCTACAGAGGCTTCAGGAAAATAGATTTAATGAAAGACAATAAAATCGCCACCTACGTGCTCAATCCAACGGTTAAGATTAATGAGCATGTATTTGTGGCGGTATAATATTATATCATTATATGTTCAGGAAGATATCAAACGGCATTAAGAAGTTTCTGGTTCTTTTCGCCACTACAGCGTCCCCTATGGTACAGTGAATTTTACAGATGAATATCTGATAAAAAGTCAGTAGAATAGGGAATTCACAGAAAGTTGCATTTCATCTTGAGCCCCGCTTATTTTTTTTCTAATTCCGGATATTGAATACCCAACTGTTCGAGATAGGTCTTAAATCTTGAAGGATCGTAGTAATATTTTTTTAGTTGAGGTCGGAATTCATCCATTATCTTTTGGTTGAGATGAATAGCTGGACGGGTGGCAGGTTCCAAAAATGGAATATACTTTACATCTTTTGTTTGTACATTCTTATGATAATCCCACGCATTTGAAATAATAGCTGGATTTGTTAACATATCCAAAAGTGTAGTGGCTACTACTTTACTTCCTGCTAATACTCCTTTGTGAGCGATAGGGGTGGCCATTGCAATGGCATCAGCCCAGTTGTGTCCAGGTGTGCCCGGAATATTCGCGGGGTATCGTAATACCACTGTTGGCACATTCCAGGCAATATCGGCGATATCATCGCTGCCTGCTCCCCAGGAAAATTGCACTGGCCCCCGCAATGTATCAAGCTTCGTTGCCAGCCCGTCGATAATTTCACCCGTAGGTGTTTTTGGGGGAGCATTGACTAGTTTCTGCACTGCTCTTGCCAACTGCTGATCCGAAGAATCCCAAACCGGCAATCCAATTTTTTTAATATTAGCAGATACAGCTTCTGCTATAGATCTATTGAAATGCCCTGGCCAAGCCGTGCCCAATAATTGATGGGATACTGTAGTACCAGTCATTGCAGCAACTGACTTTGAATAAAGAATAGCCTGATCGTACATTTCCTTAATATCCTCATAAGTTCTTTCCCTAAGATAATACCATACTGAGGCTTTTGACGGTACAACGTTGGGCTGGTCGCCGCCGTCGGTGATCACGTAATGAGAACGTTGGGTAGGTTTCATGTGTTCTCGTTTAAAATTCCATGCTACGTTCATTAGTTCTACAGCATCCAGTGCGCTTTTACCGCGCCACGGCGAACCCGCAGAATGGGCAGAGCTGCCTTCAAACTTAAATTCGACAGAGACCAGGCCGTTGTTTCCAGCATCACCCCATGACACGCCCATATTATTTCCCACATGCGTAAAAATGCATGCATCTGCATCCTTAAAGTAACCATCCCGAATGTACCATGCTTTAGTCCCCACTAGTTCTTCAGCTACTCCCGGCCAGATCATAAGAGTTCCAGATAACTGTTCCCGTTCCATGATTTTCTTTACCTCGAGCGCTGACAGGATCACCAAAGGTAAGCCTGAATTATGGCCTTCTCCATGCCCGGGTCCCCCCTCGACAATGGGCTCCTTATAAGCGACTCCCGGCTTTTGGGAAGCTTTCGGAATACCATCTATATCACTTCCAAGGGCAATAAAAGGTTTACCATTGCCCCATTTAGCCATCCATGCTGTGGGAATTCCCCCTATTCCTCTTTCTATGATAAATCCATTTTTTTCCAGAATATTTGTGAGATAGGCAGATGTTTCCGTCTCCTGAAATCCGAGTTCAGAAAAGCTGAAAACCATATCCACCATTTCCTGGGCTGTTTTAGACTTACCATCAAGTTTACTTATCACCTCCTTTTTCCAGGTTTCAACTTTAGGATTAAGATTTGCTTTCTTAGCCTGCGCACCCGCATACATGGCAAAAAAAAGAAAAAGCAGGCTCAGCATTGATTTTTTGTAGACCATAATTTTCGTTTAAAAAGATTCTATTATACTTCTTTATCAGTGATCCCAATCAAAATGCTTTTTCCTTCCCCAGTAAATAATGCTCCATCCAGTCAAGGTTAGTCTGGTTTACTTTCAGTACCATTTTAGGCTCAGTAGGCCCGTGCGGTTGCCGGGGAAGGACTAAAAACCGGACAGGTACACCTTTTCGTTTTAATGCATTATAAAACATGAGTCCTTGGCTGAAAGGTACACGAATATCGGCATCTCCGTGCTGAAGAAGTACGGGTGTAGTTACGTTCTGCACAAAGCGGAGAGGAGAGTGGGTATCGTAAACATTCCAATCTTCCCATGGCTGTTTTTTCATATAGGAAGGAAGGAAACCTGCTATGTCATCCGTCATGTTTTGGGCAGCCAGGTCTACTACCGGAGCCCCGATACTTGCCGCCTTAAACCGGTTAGTATGTCCAATTGTCCAGCTGCTCATAAATCCACCATAACTCCAGCCCATCACAGCCAATTTTGTTGAATCGGCCAATCCACTTGAGATTGTATAATCAACCCCCGCCATCAGATCTTTATAATCAGCACCGCCCCAGTCCCGCTGGTTTGATAGTCTGAACTCAACTCCATATCCGGTCGATCCTCTTGGATTGGGACGAAGAACAAAAATCCCCTTTTCAGCGAGGGCAGCAATCGGGTAGGCACCGCCATTGCCAGCAATAAACGTTTCCGCAAACACTCCCGCAGGACCCCCATGAATATTCAGGATCAGGGGATATTTCCTACCTGCTTCATAATTTAAGGGATAGGTGAGCAAACCGTCTATTTCTTTGCCATCAAAGCTTTTCCATTTAACTATTTCTGTTTTGGGAACAGGGTAAGAAGCAATTTCAGGATTGATCGTACTTATTTTGAGTGGTAAGAAGTTAGCTGTACTGCTCACATAGCCATCACTGGCAAGGGAAGAATTTTGCATCACAAACCCAAAATGGGATCCCTTGTCATTAAGGGCAACCAACGTTATCATATTTTTCAACCCGGTTTTCCAT
Source organism: Daejeonella sp. (assembly GCF_046590655.1). Taxonomy (GTDB): domain Bacteria; phylum Bacteroidota; class Bacteroidia; order Sphingobacteriales; family Sphingobacteriaceae; genus Daejeonella. The sequence continues at coordinate 78,007 of NZ_JBKJUM010000017.1, read as the reverse complement.
TCGGTAATCTCATTGCCATTTGCTGCCAGGCGAAATATTTTAGTGCTTGTATGATATGGCTCTGATGTATAGACAAATTGACCGTTGTTGCTCCATCCCAGCAATTCACCCGGTTCATTTGGCGTATTTGCTAAAGTCACCACCTGACCACCAGCAACAGATGTTACTTTGATATAGCTTTTCCCACCCCAAATTCCCTCCTCATTTGTAGCCAAATATGCTATATATTTGCCATCCGGACTAAAGCTTGGACTACTTTCTCCACCTGTTGTATTGGCCACGTTTTTTACTTCGCCCGAAGCTATCGTCACCAAAGCGATATCACTATTCATATTATCATTTACACCCGGAGAAAGAGCATGGGTGTAAGCGATAGATTTCCCGTCAGGACTCCAATCAATACCACTGATGTGGCGGTTATCATTTGTCAGCTTGAGTACATTCTGTTTGCCGCTGGAATCTTTTTCGCTGATCGAAATCAAATAAAGACGGCCCTGCTTGTGCTCTTCATTCATAAAATACCAGTCGCTCTTTGACTTTTTGTTCTTTTCTTCCACGTCAGATGGCGCGTCGCTCATAGTGTAAGCGATCGCCTTTCCATCAGGGCTCCATTTAAAATCAGCAACACTGGTTTTCACGTCCGTGAGACGCTCCGATTCGCCTCCGCCTACCGGCAGCAGATAAATATTGTTCTTACCATCGCGATTGCTAAGAAAAGCAATCCATTTCCCATCAGGGCTCCATCGCGGGTTGCTGTTGTTTTTGTCGCCCCTTGTTAAATGAACCGAATTATCTGTACTGGCGTCGGATAGATACAACTGGTTAATATACTCGCTGCGATCCTCCGTCATTACAGCTTCTCTTACAGCATAAACCACTTTTTTTCCGTCAGGAGAAACACGAACTGCTGTAATGTTTTTCATCCTGATGGTTTGTTCAGGAGACCAATACGTGCGGGATTGCGAATAAGCAGTGCCAATCATTAAAAGGACCATGCACATAATAAAAAATCTTTTCATAATGAAGGTTGATTTAAGGTGAAATCTTGTTAAGTGGATTAGTGTCATACGTTTTATGAATATTCCATTTGGCGTTCATGGCCACATTTACCTGTTAATTAGTCTGCAGCTGTGCTATAGGTTTCTTTGCCGCTTCCAATCGTATCTTCTTATTCTTCTCTGTAGCGGCTAGATTCGCATGATTTCCGCCTTTGCTGTATGCAGTATGCTTAGCCGATAATATTCTAATGCAAGGTTTTTTTGACCTGTTTCGGAGTAGAAGGTACACCAAGATGTAAGCCTTTTTATGATTCACGTACGTTGAATTAATTGCTGATCAATCATGCTTAAACTATCTCAGATCTGTAAGAAGAGAATAGAATCAAGTAATATCCTACAAGATACAAAAGTTATTTCTGAAGTAAAATTAACCTATGGTATGGGTCTCTGGGGATATAAGTATACCTTATAGTGGGCATCGTTTCGCCTTCGTCTTCGAATACTTTTACTCTAGTAAGTTGACTGCACCCCTTTATACCGGGCTACATTATAAAAAACTTCGAATTCTGACCGTATTTGAACGATTTTGACCTTCTGCTCCGCATAAACCCGCAAAAAAGGTTTTTTTGAAATAATACTGCGGGTTCCTGCACTTGGTAGAGCGTGTTTAAGATCTTTTTTATCTATGTGTGATCTAAGTTCTTAGACAGTGTTGTGAAAGGTTGAAGGAAGGATCAAGAAATAGTAATCACTGGACTATATATGGCTTGCATTATGAAAATTCTGCGGTGTTATGCGTGATTCTGAGATCAAAAAATTATCTTTAGTCACAAAACCAAAGACTATGAAGTTCTTATTCGCCTGTCTGGCAGCTATTACCCTCAGCTGTTCAACGACTAACTCTCAAAATGCATCACGCCTGAATTCGGCAGCGCCATTAAGGACCGGTGCTGAGCGTACAGAAGAATATGTTCCTTACCTAAGTGGGAAACGGGTAGCGATTCTTGCTAACCTTACCTCCATAATCGGGAAAACTCATTTGGTAGACAGCTTAAAGAGCTTGGGAATCAATGTAGTTAAGGTGTTTGGGCCGGAGCATGGTTTCCGGGGTAATGCAAGTGCCGGAGTACACGTAGCGGATGAAATTGATGCCAAAACCGGCATCCCTGTTATTTCCTTATATGGAAAAAAGAATAAGCCGTCAAAAGAAGACCTTGCTGATGTGGATGTTATGGTATATGACCTGCAGGATGTTGGTGTACGTTTCTATACCAATATCAATGCGCTGAGCCGATTAATGGAAGCCTGTCATGAAAATGGCAAGGAACTCCTTATCCTGGACAGACCTAATCCTAATGGCTACCTGGTGGATGGCGCAATACTCGACATGAAGTACAAATCAGGGATCGGTATGTTCCCAATACCTATGTCGCATGGATTAACAGTGGCTGAATTTGCTCAAATGGCAAATGGACAGGGATGGTTAACAAATGGGGTAAAATGTAAGCTGAAGATTGTTAAAAATGCGAATTACAATCACGACATGCCTTACACACTGCCTGTCAGTCCTTCACCAAATTTAAATACCCAGCAGGCAGTTATGCTGTATCCATCTACCTGTATGTTTGAAGGGACTTACATTAATCTCGGCCGCGGCACTAAATTTCCCTTTACTGTACTTGGGAGTCCGGAGCTTAAAGGAAAATACGAGTTTAATTATACACCAACCAGTATAAAAGGCATGGCAGAAACGCCACTATTCATGAACCAGGTTTGTTATGGTCTGGACCTGCGCAATTACGATGTGGAACAATTGAGGAAGAAGCAGCAGATAAACCTCGGATGGATCATGGAATTGTATAAAGCACATCCCTATAAAGAAAAATTCTTCGACTCCAAACTAAGCAACCAGATGAATAACATCGAGGTTCAGATAGGTTCGGGCCTTTTCAGAAAGCAAATTATTGATGGTGTGTCTGAAACTGTGATCAGGGCGAGTTGGGAGCCGGGGCTAAGTGAGTATAAGGAGATGAGGAAAAAGTATCTTCTATATAATTAGTGCGGGGATGGGTTTAAAAAATATTCATTGCCGCTCGTGCCGGCGCAACGGTAGCTTATTATGAACCGGTTGGGTGAAATTTGTCCTAAGCTTATGGATTATATTTGGATAAGCAATGTTGAATTCCAAACGCCTGTTTACATAACTCAAAATCATTACACTATCAATATATATCATGAAAAAATGGATCTTCTTTTTTCTGTTGAGTATTTCGATTACACAATCAGTCCCCGCCCAAACAACTGAATCGCTTAAGATCAGAGCGTACGGAAATGATAATGCTGGCAGCATTATCAAGGAGTTTACTAACTTTCTGACTTTACCGAATGTTGCTACAGATACTCCTGGCCTTAAGAAGAATGCTGCGTTTATTATGGGAATGATGCGAAAGCGGGGTATTCAAAAAGTACAGCTTTTAAATGCTGCCACGGCTGGTACGCCCCCGGCCGTGTACGGGGAAGTGCTTGTGCCCGGTGCAAAACGAACACTCATTTTCTACGCACATTACGACGGACAGCCAGTTAATCCTGCTCAGTGGGCAGCAGAGCTCGATCCATTTACTCCGAAACTATTCTCCAATGTCATTGATAAAGGGGGAAAGAATCTTCCTTTTCCAGCAGACGGTAAATATGAAAGCGACTGGAGGATATATGCTCGCGGTGCATCTGATGATAAGGCGGGTATTGCCGCTATTTTAAATGCCTATGAAGCCCTCACTATAAGCGGCATAAGGCCCGGTTATAATCTAAAATTCTTTTTTGAAGGTGAGGAAGAAGCCGGCTCACCGCACCTTAATGAAATACTGGAAAAATACCAGTCCTTACTCCAGTCTGATTTATGGATCATTTGCGACGGACCTGTTCACCAATCAGGTAAAAAGCAAATTGTATTTGGTGTCAGGGGCGATACCAATCTTGATCTGACAGTTTATGCTTCAAAAAGGCCGCTCCATAGCGGACATTACGGTAATTGGGCTCCCAACCCGGCTATGATGCTGGTAAAGTTGTTATCATCTATGAAAGATGAAAACGGAAGAGTGACTATTAAGGGATTTTATGATGATGTAACGCCATTATCCGCTTTTGAAAGAAAATCATTAAACGAAGTACCTCGGGTGGACGAACAAATGAAAACTGAACTGGGAATCCATTCCGTAGATATGCAAGGGGTATCCTTAAGTGAAGCTATCAATCAGCCTTCTTTGAACATTAACGGTATGCAAAGCGGTAATGTGGGAAAGATGGCTTCCAATCAAATACCCACCTATGCAACTGCTGTTCTTGATCTGAGATTGGTTATAGGCAATGATTGGAAGAGGCAGCAGCAAAAAGTAATTGACCATATAGAGTCAGAAGGCTTTTATGTAACAGATAAAAATCCTACCGATGAAGAAAGGCAGAAACACTCAAAGATTATTAAAGTCATAGGAAAGGATGGGATGAATGCACAGCGCACTTCAATGGACCTACCTGTAATACAAGAAGTTATAGCGGCCGTCAGAAGCACGTCACCAAATCAACTTGTCATTCAGCCGACAATGGGGGGTAGTTTGCCACTCTTCTTATTTGAAAAGTATCTGAATGCCAAAACAATAACCATTCCTATAGCCAACCATGATAACAACCAGCATGCTGAAAATGAAAACATTCGCATTGGAAATTTATTCGATGGAATGGAAATCATGGCGGCACTGATGATGATCAGATAGGCTCCGGATAAGGGAGTTTTTTTGATCATCTATTAATTGTGAGATTTTCTTTCTTTATTGATTGCAATATCTGCCTTAATGCAGAATATAACACATGGAAGCAATTAGAGCATCGTACCCAACTCGTCATCAAGTCAAATATTATGGATTTTAACTCAGTCTGAATCGCAAAGAGAGAGAGTGGCCGATCGCATTAAGCAGTTCAGGGTCTAAATGGCGAGTTCCTGAATTTTTTTGAGCCCAACCTGTTGGAGTTTTGCAAATAGAGATTTCTTCTTCTTCCAGTTTGATTTTGAACTCGGTGGTCTCTTTAGTGACCGGGCTGTCTTTAATTAATTTAAATATGTAATCGGAATTTTTGTGTGTTACTCTGAGAGGATGTTCCATATAACCTTTTCTAACGCACATTATACCATTATTGTATAGGAAATTAAAATAATTTTACTTCCTTTCACAAATCCCTGGTCCCATACTGGCGCACGTTTGTCGCGTGTACTATTTAATTTTTATACTGTAAAGAAACTGACCAGACAGAATTAGGCTCTTAGAAATTGCCTTTAAAATCACCATTCCGACTTTACTTGATTCAAAAGAACCTTTCTTCCTGGCTTACCGTTTATATCTATACCTTCAATTGCAACACGATAGGTACCTTTTTGCATGGCATCAATTCGACAGTTGCTTTTCCGAATTGATCTGTCAGGAAAAGTGGCTTCCAAAATACCGTATCAGAAAGCCTGGCCTTGTCGGGAACGCCAGTTTGCGTTGGGCAGACTTCGCTCCGCAATAACATGCTATTACTGACGGTAATCTTACGAGAGACTGAATAACAAATACTTGTTGCCCGATTAATTATTACCGATAACCAAATACCGATTCGAATAATATTTTCTTCATACAACTAGGGGATAGGCCCCAAATCTCACTCTTCCATATAAAATCATCTTATACTGTGGAAAAAGCAGCGTTTCTTATATTGCTGGATAAGTACATTTCGGGTAAAGCTTCTCCTGAGGAGGAGCAGCAATTGCTTAATTTTTACGGCAGCTTTAATAAATCCGATAAAGATCAGATTGATCGTGATATTTCGTCTCTTGATGATAAAATATACAACAGGATCATGGGGGGAATTGAGATTGAAAGCCCTGCTCCAACAAACCCTATACGAATTTTCAGGAACCTTTCGATAGCAGCCACGCTAATTGTTGCAGCGGCCGTATCGCTTTATTTCTATAATAAAGAGGAGAAGGTTGAGCCGGAGTATTTTACTGAGATAAGTCCGAAAAATGATATACTTCCCGGAGAAAATAAGGCGATATTGACGCTGGCAGACGGATCAAGGATCAGCCTTGATGATGCTGCCAAAGGTTTTGTAGCCAGCCAGGGAAACACCTCAATTACAAAGACAGAAGATGGGCAGATTGTTTATTTAAAAAATCAGGCCGGCATTTTAGGCACAAATGGTGCATCGGCTGCGAACACCATACAAACGCCTAAAGGCGGGAGGTATAAGATCAGTCTGCCGGATGGTAGTAAAGTATGGTTAAACTCTGCGTCTTCTCTAACTTATCCTACCACGTTTACCAGTGCTGAGAGGAAAGTTAAGCTTAGAGGCGAAGCATATTTTGAAATTGCTCGAAATAAGAGCCGCCCGTTCAGGGTTGAAAGTAATAATCAGGTTGTTGAAGTGCTTGGTACTCATTTCAACATTAATTCTTATGAAAACGAAGATTTTATCAAGACCACACTTTTGGAAGGTAGCGTACGTATTATACTAAACTCAGCAAAACCAAACGCCCAGTTATTAAAGCCGGGAGAGCAGTCGCTTACCAGTGCTTCGCATTCAGATATTAAAGTTCAGCATACCGACACCGAAAAAGCCATCGCCTGGAAAAATGGATATTTCAAGTTTAAAAATACGCCGATAATGGAAATAATGAAAGAAATAGAAAGGTGGTATGATGTCGAGCTTGTTTATGATGGCAAACTGGCTCCGGACGAATTTACTGGCTATATTTCGACGGATGTAAAAATATCCGGCGTGCTTAAAATGCTTGAAGAAAGCGGCGGTATTAAATTTACAGTAAAGGGCAGAAAACTTAAAGTTAAATCTATACAATAACAAACTTAAATAACGCAATATGAGAAAAAAGAATACCAGTTAATTGGAACTGGAAAGATCTTAAAAAAACCGCCCCGGAGTGCGCCCGGAGCGGCGTGTTTGTTAAGGTCTTTTTTGAATCCGTGAGTACGAAATTCTATTAATTCCAAAACAATTTAAAATGTAAAAATATGAAAAATGTTTTACTACGTGAATGGGGTAGTTCCTGCATAACAAGTGGTAATTTCCCTACCTTGAGACTCTCTAAAACGGTCTCAAATCAACTATTAAGAATCATGAAGCTGACTACCATTTTTATTCTAGTAACTTTTATGCAGTTAAGTGCTAAAGGCTTCTCACAAAATATTACGTTAAATGAAACGAACTCTAATCTGGATAAGGTTTTCACTGAGATTAGAAAGCAGACGGGGTATGATTTCTTATACAATACCAGGCTGCTGAGAAATACGGTACCTGTTACTGTAAAGACGAGGAATTCTCCGCTGGAGGATGTTCTATCGGTGGTTTTTAAAAACCAGCCACTGACCTATACCATTACTGAAAATACCATCATCCTTAAAAGAAAAGATGAGAGGTTTATGGAAGAGGTATCTAAATTTTCAATCATGCCTTCGAACCGTGATAGCAGGACTTTTACTGCAGGACAAACTGCCGGGGTTGTTTCAGATTTCGCAATAAAAATCCAGCGTATAGACGTGAGGGGTAAAGTAATCGACGCGAATGGCGAACCGCTGATTGGTGTAAGTGTGCGCATGAAAGGCTCTCAACTGGGTGCATCTACGGATGTTCAGGGTAATTTTACATTAGATGCACCCGCTAATGCTGTTCTGGTTTTTACCTATGTAGGTTATGTAACTCAGGAAGTTGCAGTAAACGGCAGAACCAGTGTTAACGTAACTCTTGCTGAAGATCGGCAGGCATTAAGTGAGGTTGTAGTAACAGCATTGGGGGTCACAAAAGCTAAAAGAGGTTTGGGATATGCAGTTCAGGAAGTAAGAGGCGACCAATTTACGGAGGCGCGTCAGAACAACATAGCAAACTCACTTACCGGTAAAATTGCGGGTGTTGATGCAACACAAGCGAATGCAGGTGTGGGTGGTTCCAGTCGTGTAATCATTCGTGGAAATACATCTCTAAACGGTAACCAGCAGCCATTATATGTTGTGGATGGTATGCCTATAAATAATACTAACCGTGGAGGTGGTTCAAGTACTGTTGGTTTGAATGTTGACCGTGGTGATGGTATATCAAGTATGAACCCGGATGACATTGCTACAATTTCCGTATTGAAAGGTGGGGCAGCTGCCGCACTTTATGGAAGTCAGGCTGCAAATGGTGTAATCCTTATTACGACTAAGAAAGGGACTGCACAGCAAGGAGTAGGTATTGAAGTTACATCTGATGCTAACTTCGGAACTCCATCCGTATTCCCTAACTGGCAATATCAATATGGCCAGGGTAATGACGGTGTTAAGCCGGCAACCGCTGCTGCTGCGCTTAGTTCAGGTCGTTTGTCGTATGGCGCTAAGCTTGATGGATCGATGGTTATGCAGTTTGACGGAGTGATGCGTCCTTATTCGGCGTTTAAAGTGAAAGATAATATTCTTAATTTCTACCAGACTCAACAAAATATTACAAATACAGTGGCATTTAATGCCGGTACTGAGAAGCTTAGAATGAGGTTATCTTTGAGTGACCTACGTTCTAAGGATCAGCAGCCAAATTCTGAATATTTCAGGAAAAATGCTGCTTTGAACGTTACTGGAAAAATGGGCAAAAATGATTTTATCACTATAGAAGGTAGCGCACAATATAATATTGTTGATGCGATAAACAGGCAGGGTATCGGATATGCTGAAATCAATGCAGCATGGCCAGTTTATCTTGCAGCCAATAATGTAGATGTCCGTAATATGGCTGGTACTGATCCAAAGAGGCCGGGAATCAAAGCTACAACCGGACGTGAATTAGATTGGAATCCTGTACCTGCTGCTGTGAATCCATATTACGCTGCTTATCAGTTAGGTAACGAGGATAATCAAAAGCGACTTATTGGTCGTTTGAGTGCCCAATTTAACATTCTAACTAACCTTTTTGTAAAGGGTACCGTGGCACTTGATAGCAGGGATTACAATGAATCTGCTTATGTTCCGATGACCAGTTCCTTTACGCCGCTTGGTTACTTCAATTCATATTATGATGATCAGGAAAAAACAAACTTCCAGGTTATCGCTAATTACAACCAGCGATTCTTATCCGAAAAGATTGGCTTTAATCTATTGGGTGGCGCGCAAAGAGAGCGTGATAATCGCTTAGAGAACGTCCTCAATGGAGATACCTGGGTTGTTCCAAATTTTTATAGTTTAACTAACCTCGTAAACAGAAGCCTCGTAAATGAGGGTGTAACATATAGCGGAACTAACTCAGTTTTTGGTGAAGCAAATATCGATTACAAAAACATCTTTTATCTCACTGTTACAGGCAGACAGGATTGGTTCTCTGTACTTAACCCCGGTTTTAATTCAATTTTCTATCCTTCAGTTGGTGCCAGTTTCATCCTTTCAGATGTTGTCAAAATGCCAGCTTTTCTGAATTATGCCAAATTGCGTTCTTCTTGGGCGGAAGTTGGTAGTGCCACGGTTAATGCTGGTAGTATAAACCAAACCTATGGAGTTAGTACAATTAATGCTTATGGATTACCAACTTTGAGTAACCCAACTACCCTGAATAATCCAAACATACGCCCGGTTACAGTGCAAACTGTAGAAGGTGGTGTTGAACTTCAAATGCTTGACAGCCGGATCGGTTTGGATGTTAACTACTATTCAAGAAGAACCCGGAATGATATCCTCTCTCCGCCGATTTCTGCAGCAACTGGTTTTAATGCTGGTCGTCGTAATCTTGGTTTAGTTACAAACAAAGGGTGGGAAATCAGTCTAAATGGAACACCAATAAAGAAAGATAACTTTAGCTGGGACGTTAATTATAATTTCGGGCATAACGTAAGTGAAATCGTTGAGTTAGCGGAGGGTATTACTACATTGACCCTCGGAAGCGCAATTGGTGGCCCAGCTCTGATCAATGCCGTTGGTCTGCCCTATTCAACAGTGAGAGCTAACGTGATGAGAAGAGATGCAAACGGCGTTTTGGTTTACAATGCAGCAACAGGCTACGAAGTTCAGGAACTTCGTGATTTAGGTGTAGGTAACCCTCCAACTCAAATGGGTCTGGGAAACAATTTCCGTTACAAGAGGTTCTCCTTGACGATTGACATCGACTCCAAATTTGGCGCCGTTGGTTACAGTAACCTTATCCAATATGCAACACGTTTCGGGCACACACCAGCAACATTGCCAGGCAGAGAGGGCGGACTGACTGTTACTGGCGTGACTACAACAGGCGCTCCTTTCACCAAGCTTTGGCCAGTAGTTGATCTGGATACGTATTATAACAATTTTGGAAGTGCATATCCTGGACAGTTTGTTTACAGTACAGATTTTGTAAAACTGCGTCGTGCTGTATTCCGTTACAACCTTCCTACAACTGCCCTTAAATTCATGAAAGTTCAGCAGGCTTCTATCGGTGTAACAGGTTTAAACCTTGCGATCCTTTACCAGGATAAGAGAGTTAAAGAAGCAGGTATAGATCCTGAAATGCAGGAAACCGTTGGTAACGCACAGGGAAGCCAGGGTGTTATGGCACCGAGAACAAGAAACATTGGCTTTAACGTGAATTTGAGATTCTAATTTTAAAACTAAGAACATGAAAAAGACATTATTTAAGATGATATATGCGGCGGGGGCAATTGTTCTGACCTTAGTGGCGCCTTCTTGTGATACAGAAGCGCTAACGGATCTGAATAGAAATCCCAATGCAATAGAAACCAACATACCGGAATATTCGTTCACAGCTTTAGTATTAGGTAGCGGCCCTGGCCAAAATTACAGGGCTCTGGGGCAAGGAATGCAATACTTTTCAAGTTATAAAGAAGTACCTGCGACCGGAGATAAGTTTTACAATTTCAGTGGTACAGCAGGTGATTTCGGGGTGTATACGGGTCAATGGAACAGGATTGTTAACCTGGTTGCTATGATTCCGGGTCCTGAGAACGTAAACAAAAGAGCAGCATGTGAAATCCTGAGAATATTGGATTTTCATCAGGCAACAGACGGCTTGGGTGACATGCCGTATGCTGAAGCAATGAAGGGGCTTGATAATCTTAAGCCTAAATATGATACCCAGCGAAGTATATATATTGCAATGCTTAATGAACTTGACGCAGCTTTAAAATCAATGGACGCGAGCAAACCTAATGTATTTGGTAACGCCGACCCCTATTTCAAAGGCGATGTAGCTAAATGGAAAAAGTTTGGCTATACATTAATGTTGCGCCTTGGAATGCGTATGTCCCAAGTTGATGCCGCTAATTCTAAAATATGGGTTGAGAAAGCTGTCTCAGGGGGCGTAATGACAGCCTTTTCTGATATCGCTTATATTAGATATGCAAACGTAACTGGTCAGATGAATCCACGTGTAGGTGGTATGATTAGCGGTGACTTTGCTGCACCTGGTGGTGATAACGTTGAAGGAAGCAAATGGACGACTCGGTTTATAGACCACTTGAAAAATACTCAGGATCCACGTCTGCCGGTTATATCTGTAGTTTGGGTTCCTTCTGGTAACTCATTTACTGCGAACAACACTTCAGCCATTCAGCGTGGAATGAAGGAGGGTGCTGTTAATACCAGGCCTTCAGATTTTGATAGTTATTCTGAGCCTTCTTTGCTTTATCTGGACCGCGCAGCGCCCATCATTACAATTGGATCTGCGGAATCTTTTCTAATACTTGCAGAGGCAGCCGCCAGGGGATGGAACGTTGGAACTACCGCACAAGCGGCATACACCGATGCAGTTCGCCAGGCGATGGCGCAATGGGCTTTATGGCCGACGGTTGCTCCGCACTCAGGAACGATAACGACCGCTCAGGTAGACGCTTATCTTGCTGCAAATCCATATCCGAGTGCAGGTACTTTTGCTCAGCAACTTGAATTTATTGCCACACAACACTGGGTTTCCATGTTAGGTGACGATTATGAAGTTTGGTCTAACTGGCGCCGTGTCAAATATCCGGTATTTAACTATGCAAACTGGACGAACACAGCTGGTCAAAAGGTTTCATATCCGGGTAATGTTACAGCTGGTAAGATGTTTAGAAGATTCTCCTATCCTCTAACAGAGCTTAATGTGAACCCAACCAATTATCTTGACGCTATAAAACGTCAGAATTTTACAGAGCAAACTGTTGACCTTCTTCAGGGAAGAATGTGGTGGGATGTTGGACCGGGAACCGGACAAAGTAACGTTAATTAACAATTATGTTATATCCCTTTATGAGTAGCTTTTCCACTCATATAGTATATTAGTAGTACGATAAGGGGAGATTAGATTATAATTTCCTCTTATTATTTCAAAAAATTCCATTCAAATTAAATTAAAAATATGAAACGCAGAGATTTGATCAAATACCTTTCCGTAGCTCCAATTGCAGGTGCTGCCATCAGTACAGGTATGCCGTTTGTCGCTGAAGCCGCTGAAGCCGCTACAGCTGCTCCGGCAAAGGCAAAACGTAATGTAATTAAGGAATTAGGCTTACGGACGTTCATAAACGCTGCAGGAACTTACACGACCATGACTGCATCTTTAATGCATGATGAAGTGATAGATACTATTAATGAATCGTCGAAGCACTTTGTGATGATTAATGAAGTGCAGGATAAAGTGGGCGAGAAGATTGCTGCGATGTGTAAAGCAGAGGCAGCGATGGTAACGGCCGGATGCTGGTCGGCATTAGTTCTGGGTACTGCAGGAGTGCTTACCCGAATGGACAGGAAAAAAGTTGCGCTCCTGCCAAATATATCCACTTTTGAAAAGACAGAAGTCATAACTCAGAAAGCCCATAACGTAGGCTATGTTCATGCGCTCACCAACACAGGTATTGTGCCGGTTGAAATCGAAACAGTTGAAGAACTAGAGAGGGCTATCACAAGCAAGACGGCGATGATGTGGTTTTTAAATTCCAGCGCGCCTATGGGGAATATTCAGCATGCGGAATGGGTAGCCATAGCGAAGAAGCACAATATCCCTACATTGATTGATATGGCCGCCGATGTGCCGCCAGTAGAAAACTTATGGAAATATAATGAGCTGGGCTTCGACCTGGTTTGTGTTTCCGGCGGTAAAGCTATGGCCGGCCCTCAAAGCGCGGGCATACTAATGGGCAAAAAAGACCTTATCGCTGCAGCAAGACTTAGCGCACCTCCAAGCGGCGGAAATATCGGGCGTGGAATGAAAGTGAACAAGGAAGAGGTACTGGGTATGTATGTCGCTTTAGAGAAATACATCAACCAGGACCATGATCAGGAATGGAAAATGTGGGAAGCACAGGTGGCTACTATTACGGATGCGTTAAAAAAGGTAAACGGTGTCACAGCAGAAGTAACCGTACCGCCGATTGCTAACCATACTCCAAAAATCACTGTTTCATGGGATCAAACTAAGGTGAAGGCTACACCAGCTGCCATCCAGAAAAGACTTCAGGAAGGAAGTCCTTCCATCGAAACAATGGGCGGTCTGGATAATATCGATATCACCGTGTTTATGCTTAAAAAAGGGGAAGAAAAGATTGTGGCGAAAAGGCTGCAGGAGGAACTTTCACGGGTAGCGGTTTAGGTGGGCAGTTGATGGTTGGAATTGGAATGGTTATTCAATATGTATTGTCAAGGCGCACCTGGGGACGCGATCAAACGCAGAGAGCCGGGTAATTAATTCGTTGGACAACAACCTCGATATAAAATGTAAAACTTAAAAATGAGATATTCAAAATTTTTAACCACCACCTTAATAATCACCTTTATTATCACAGCGATGGCACTGGCGGCATGTAATACTAGTAGAAAGGCAGATTCTGATAAATCTGTCGATTCCTCTACCATTGTTGCTGATTTCCGACTTTTGCCACAGGGGGATACTACGATTTCAAACAGAAAATTTGAGCAGGTTCCGGCTATTGCTGCCAGCGGAGATGGGAATGTTCTGTATGTCGCCTGGTATTCGGGCGGTGCGGCTCCCGGGGCTGGCAATTTTGTTACCGTTTCAACCAGTACAGATAATGGGGAAACCTGGGTGAATGACCAGTTAGTTGTTTATCCAAAATCTCCATCTACCCGACTTTTTGATCCGGCTTTATGGAGAGATGATAATGGACAGGTGCGCTTATACTATGGATCAGCTAAAGACAGTTTGATGTGGGATGGAATAGGTGGTGTTAATTCGCTTGAACTGAGCATGAATGGTTCCAGGATTGCCTATAATGCTCCTAAGCGAATCACAGATGGCGTTATGAGCAATAAGCCCATATATGTAAGCTCAAAAAAGTTAACGCTTCTTCCCGTATACGTCGATAAACCCGACAGTTCGGATAGTTCTGGCAAAGAATTCCCGGAAAACGGAGCATTCCTATTTGCAATTGACGATAAGGGTGTAACAAAATACTCATCAATTGTCCTTCCCGATTCTATTCGGATTCATGACGAACCGCAGGTTGTTGAAGTGAGTACACAGGGAGGTTTTCTAGCCTTACTGCGGACTACTAAAGGTATATTTTCAGCGATCAGCTCCGATTATGGTAAAATGTGGTCTGATCCAAAACCATTCACAGCCTCCGGGCCAACTACTTCAAGCCGATTTTATATTGGCAGGCTTGCCTCTGGCAATTTATTGCTGGTGTCAAATAATAGTACTACTAGAAATAATATGACAGCCTCCTTATCGAAAGACGGTGGTAAAACCTGGCCATACCAATTGTTGTTGGATTCCCGGGAAAATGTCTCCTATCCGGATGCAGATCAAACATCTGATGGAGCAATTCATGTGGTGTTTGACAGAGACAGAACCGGTGCAAAAGATATTTTGTATTGCAGATTTACTGAAGAGGATATTTTGAAGGGATTTAAGGAAAATGTTTTCAAGAAGAGGGTCAATAAGTAGGCTTGTCCCCCGACTGGATCGGTGATCTTGTGCAGACGCGGCGAAGCTCGCTTCCTCAGGATATGTTAAATTAAAATGGTTCACCAACAGGGCTGCGATTTGAATAGCTCAGAAAAAAAAATGCTAACTTAATGTCCCGATCGGCGCAGCGACGGAATCCGCGCGCCAATGAGGAGATCCCCGAACCAGTCGGGGAACAACCAACAACCAACCTGCCCGTCGGCAGGCAGGCAACTAACAAGCCGATAGCTATCGGCTAACAACCAACAACCAATACCAAAATTGACAACCACTAAAATCCTCCTCTGCTGCGACTGGGGCACAACATCCTTCAGATTACGCCTCGTGGATACCTCAGATTACTCTGTCATTGCTGAGCATCAATCTCCCGATGGAGTGGCTAGCACATTCAGGGCATGGGAGTTGGAGAGCTCAGTTAATAGATTTGATTTTTATGCGTCCCGCCTGCGGTCGGCGATCCATAATTTAGCTCAGAGTTCAGCTTCTAACCTTTCAGATATTCCTGTAATTGTTTCCGGCATGGCTTCATCCTCACTTGGCATGCAGGAAATTCCCTATGCACCATTGCCATTTGCTCTCGACGGAACGGGCGTCTCTTCTGCGATATTTCCTGATTTCAACGGACACGGATCACCTTTAATCCTGGTTTCGGGAGTGAAGAGCCACGATGATGTCATGAGAGGTGAGGAGGCGCAAGTCATTGGCCTTTTCAGCCTTAATGATATTTTTGGACTGGATAAAAGTGATTCTTTGCTGGTTTTTCCGGGTACACATTCGAAACACATGCGGGTGGCGAATGGAAATATCATCAGCTTCCGGACTTTCATGACTGGTGAGGTTTTCAACATCCTATCCGAACACAGTATTTTAAAGGATTCCATTACAAGCGGTGGTGATTTTACGGATGAAGCTAATCAAACCGCGTTCATCAGTGGGGTAGAGGCGTCCGGATCTTCAGGCCTCCTAAATACACTGTTTACTACCAGGACCAACCAGTTGTTCTCCAGATTTAGCAAAGAACAGAACGCATTTTACCTGAGCGGCTTGCTTATCGGTAATGAATTGCGGGAAATTTACAATGAAACCTATGGCGCTTTAGTGATATGCAGCGGGAAGCATTTATATGAACATTACAAGCTTGCTTCTCAATCGCTGAATTTAACAGAAAATGTTACTTTTATTAAAGCTGACTTGATCGATAATGCTGCAATTGCTGGTCAGGTGCAGGTATTCAAAGCATTAAATAATAGAAATGAATAAGAAAGAATTTTTCTGGGATATATTTAATAGTGTTCCTATAGTCGGAATCATTAGAGGACATTCCCTGGACGAGTTGAAGCAAATATTACCGGTATATGTCTCTTCCGGATTGACTACCGTAGAGATAACGTTGAACACGACATCTGCCGCGGAATTAATTCGCTATGCAGTTGATAATTACGGAGAACAGCTTAATGTAGGAGCAGGCACAGTGTGCAATGAAAATGATCTTGAAAACGCATTGTCTGCCGGAGCGCAGTTTATCGTCACTCCAATCATTAACGAAGCCGTCATAAAATCATGTGTGCAGCAAAAGATTCCCATTTTTCCCGGCGCATTTACAGCAACAGAAATATACCGCGCCTGGGAATTAGGAGCATCTATTGTAAAGGTTTTTCCTGCCACTTCAGTTGGATCGGGATACATCAAAGATATTAAAGGCCCCTTTGACCAGATCAAACTCATGCCCACAGGCGGAATTACTAAAGATAATATCGGAGAGTTCATGAAGGCCGGTTCTGATGGTTTAGGTATAGGTAGTCAGTTATTTGATAGAGAGTTAATTGAGCAAGAGAATTGGAAGGGATTGGAGGAGCATTTTAGGGGGTTTGTGAAGTATTTTATTTAGGATCAAGGAACAAAGAGCAAGGAGCAAAAACCGGCGGAGTAATGTTCCCCGACTGGGTCGGGGATCTCGTGCAGACGCGGCGAAGCTCGCGTCCTCTAAAAATTATAAATTAAGCCGGGTCAATCATCTGGCTGCGAAATGAATTACTGATTAAATGCATACTTAATGTCCCGGTCATCGCAGCGGCGGGAGCCGCGCGCTGGTGACAAGATCCCCGACCCAGTCGGGGAAGAGTCGCGCGCCAATAGTGAGATCCATCCCGGGCTTAGACCAGGGACCTGCTCGGGGAAGAGCTAAAACCAAATAAATGAAAGTAAAAAACTACCGTTGGATAATCGTAACTCTCCTCTTCACAGGAACTGTAATAAATTATCTCGACAGACAGGTTATTGGTTTATTAAAACCTACACTGGAAGTAGAATTCAACTGGTCGGAAACAGATTTCGGGAGTTTGATGTCTGCATTCTCTTTTGCATATGCGATAGGCTTGCTCATTTCAGGAAAGTTTATTGATAAGGTTGGGACGAAGATCGGCTATAGTGTGTCAGTCATTGTTTGGAGTATTGCAGGTATGTTTCATGCAGCGGCTAGGTCGGTTACTGGATTTGGCATTGCCCGTGCGTCCCTTGGTATTGGAGAAGCTGGAAATTTCCCTGCTGCTGTTAAGGCTGTATCGGAGTGGTTTCCGCGCAAAGAGCGTGGGCTGGCTACAGGTATATTTAATTCGGGAACAGCCGTAGGTAGTGTGCTTGCTCTTATATTGGTTCCGCTGATCATGCAAGACTATGGGTGGAAAGGTGTTTTTGTTATAACCGGGGCATTAGGTTTTGTTTGGCTGGCATTCTGGCTTATTTTCTATGAGATTCCATCCCGCCAAAAAAGGCTTACAAACGAAGAGCTTTTGTATATTGAAGGAGATAATGACGACGAAACCGGAACTCAGGTCGAGAGCAAAAACTCTGCTTCCTGGTATAAACTATTTTCACTTCCTCAAACGTGGGCAGTAATTACAGGCAAACTGTTAATCGATCCTATATTTTGGTTTTTCGGTATATGGCTTCCTTCGTATTTTTCCGCGGCGTTCAATCTGAATCTAAAGGTAATCAGTCCTGAGTTATTAATAATCTATGGAGCAACCATCATCGGCAGTATTGCCGGCGGATATTTATCCTCTGTATTGATTAAAAAGGGTTGGCCCACTTTAAGAGCGAGGAAAAGTGTACTCTTATTCGTTGCCATCCTTGAGCTGATAATCATGATCGCTATTGCCCGTTTTGTAACAGATAAATGGGTAGCAGTAGGTTTAATCAGCATTGCCGTGGCGGTCCACCAGGCCTGGGCTACAAACATATTTACCATGGCATCGGACATGTTCCCCAAGGAGGTTGTCAGTTCGGTCGTTGGTATTGCGGGAATGTCGGGGGCTATCGGCGGCATACTTTTTCCCTTGCTTGTTGGCCAGATACTCGATGTTTATAAAGCCGGTGGCAATTTAACAGGAGGATATAATGTAATTTTTACCATATGCGGTGTAACGTATTTCATTGCATGGATAATTATTCATTTATTAACTAAGAAATTTACCAAAGCGCTAATCCCACAACCTGGACTAAAATAAAATTTGTGTAATGAATCTAAATTTTTTCAAACAAGGCAGTAAGCAAGTGAGAAGAACAAAGCTTGCGTTTCTGTCCTGGACTATCTTAATTGGTAAGACGACAAATGCTCAGCTCTATAATTTAACTGAAGATCAAATGAAGAGTTTCACTGTTGCGGTAGGTACGCAAGCAACTTATAACTTATAACGTAAAACGTATAACTCCATGAAAGTCTTCAACATCCTCTTCACCCTACTATTCATAATTTCGGCTGCCCTCCAGTACAACGACCCAGACCCGTATTTATGGATTCCAATTTACCTTTATGGTGCTTTTCTTTGTTTCAAAGCCTATCAGGGAGTTTACTTCCCCAAAGCCTACCTGGCAGGAATTATAGTATACCTGATTTATGGCACTTTTCTATTCTTCGATAAATATGGAGTTCTGAGCTGGCTTAATGATCATGATGCCGAAGACATTGCCCAGAGTATGAAAGCTACAGCGCCATGGATTGAAGAAACACGCGAGTTTTTCGGTCTTTTAATACTCAGTTTCGTCTTATTTATTAATTATACTTCATTCCGGCGAAAGCGAAATTTTTAAGGGTCTAACCAAATGATATAAAAACATGAAGCCTGGATAATTTCTGGAGTATAGAGCTCGCAGTTCCACTAAGAACGTTTCGCTACGGCGGAAATAGCTTCATGCCGAAAGTTGGCAGCACCTGAAAAATGAATATTTCAAGGGTTTACAGAGAAGTAGATTTTAAGGAGGGTAAATAGTGAAAAAAATTAGGAGCTAACGGCAGACCTATTCAGCCCGAGCACAGCTGTTGGTCAGTCCCAATAATAGTTAATTTTCATTATCCTGAACGATGGGGGTAGTTCGATTTACTGACGAGAATGAAACCAATTTGCAGTTCCTTAATGTAGAAGCAGAAGTTTTCCATTTAGAATACCTGTGTATCTTCAATTCTTCTAATATTGCTCGAAAAGTATTGGTACTTAGTTTTTTTTGTCAATTTTTTCAATTCCTAAATTGTTTTAAATATTTTTTTTATTTAAATTTAAGAGCGAATTGTGGTTTCGTCAAAACCTTAATTCATTATGCAAAGAATAGTCTTTAAATCTTAAACACAAAAAAGCGAATATGAAAAAAATTTACAAACTCTTCGTGTTACTGTTACTTTGCCAAACATATGTTTTTGCGCAAAATATCAACGTAACTGGTAAAGTTACTGACTCCGACAATTTGCCCCTTCCGGGCGTAAGTGTGAAGGTAAGCGGATCTGCTCAGGGTACCAGTACTGACGCCAATGGTAATTTTACGATTTCAGTACCTACTGCGTCATCACTGGTGTTCACTTACATTGGGTACACCAGCCAGACAATTGCTGTAAACGGCCGATCATCTTTAAATGTTGTTCTTGCAGCTGATGCAACTGCTTTAGGTGAAGTAATTGTTACAGCCTTAGGTATAACAAAGGATCAAAGGGTCCTAAGTTATGCGACTCAACAGGTTGATACTGAAAATTTTCAAAAAGCCAGAGAATTAAATATTGGTAAATCGTTGATCGGCCGTGTTGCTGGTCTTGATGTTGCTACTACTGCAGGTCTTGGAGGTTCAACCCGCGTTGTACTTAGAGGTGACCGTTCCATCACTGGTAATAACGGAGCATTGATCGTTGTAGATGGTGTTCCAATGGATAACTCAAACTACAGTCCTGGAACCGGTGGCGGTGGCCGTGATGGTGGTGATGGTTTATCAAGTATCAACCCTGATAACGTGGAGTCAATGACAGTATTGAGAGGTGCTTCAGCAACCGCCCTTTACGGTTCACGTGCTGCCAACGGCGCTTTGTTGATTACTACGAAAAAAGGAAGTGCACAGCAACCAGGTGCAGGCATTTCTTTCAACAGCTCTTCTCAGTTAGAGACAATGATGGAGCTTTATGATTTCCAGAATGAGTATGGTCAGGGTGCTGCTGGAGTTTATAACAGAGCTCAGGAAGGTTCCTGGGGTCCAAAAATGACAGGTCAGCAAGTTGCTTTATGGGGCAATGATCCTGCAGATGCTGGGAAGACTTACAGCTTCACTCCACAGCCAGACAACTATAAAGATTATTATTCGACAGGAAAGCAATTGTCTAATACACTTGCTTTCTCAGGTGGTAATGAAAGGACTCAGACTTATTTCGCATACACAAGGGTAGATGCAAGTGGTATTGTCGATAATAATAAGTTGATAAGAAACAACCTTAACCTGCGCATTACAGGAAAAGCGGGTTCCAAACTGTCTTATGATTCTAAGGTTACTTACCTGAAACAGGATATTGACAACAGGCAGTTTACTGGTGAATCATTTTTTAACAACCAGCGCCACATTTTACGTATTCCACGTAACATCAGTTTGGAACAGGCTAGAAAGTATGACTATGTTGATCCTTCAACGGGTAAATTAAGACAAAACTACTGGAATCCTGGATCTAACGGTGGTGAGAACCCGTTTTGGACTAAAAACCGTATTTTAAATGATGATTCGAGAGATCGTGTAATGGGCTTTGGTTCATTAAGCTATCAGATTACTCCCGCCTTAAGTTTGATGGGCCGTGCGGGTATTGATAAAACTATTGATGCTTACGAAGCCAAATTGTTTAACGATACCTATACTATTGCTGATTTTGGTAACTATCTGACTGATAACAGAGATGTTGCGGAAACAAACTTTGACCTTATCGGTATTTTCAAACGGAACCTTCTTGAAGATTTAACTATTGATGCAACATTCGGAGGAAGTCTTCAGCACGTTGACAGAACATTTCGTTCAACTAGCACAGGTGGTTTGAACCGGGATAACTTGTTTATTCCTTCGAACGGTCGTGCTCCTTCAGATGGATACTCATTCGTTCAGACAGAAAAACAAGGTGTTTTTGCAACAGCAGATTTTACGTACAAAAATGCAATTACAGTCTCTGGTTCAGTTCGTAATGACTGGGCATCTACCTTACCAAAAGCAAATCGGTCTTATTTATTTGGTTCCGGAGGTTTTTCAGCGATACTTTCAAACATTTTTACCTTGCCAAGTGGAGTGTCTTTTGCTAAATTAAGAGGCACTTATGCAACAACTGGTAACGATGCTTCGCCATTCCTGATTTCTCAGTTATATAACTTTGCTGCTGGGGGTAATGCTGGTTTCATCAGCAGAGATGGTACCAAACCTTTCCCAGATTTGAAACCGGAATTAACAACAGCAAAAGAAATTGGTTTAGAAGCTAAATTCTTTAATGGTCTTTTTGGTTTTGACTTAGGTTTCTATACTTCTGATACTAAAAACCAATTGTTTCGGGTTTCTCTTCCTCCTGCATCAGGATGGAGCTCTGAGTATGTAAATGCTGGTAAGGTAAATAACAAAGGTGTGGAGTTAACTTTGAATGGTAGTCCGATTGCTAAAGGCGATTTCCGTTGGAATATTGATTTAAACTTTGCCAGAAACATTAATAAAGTAGTTGAGTTGTCACCAACCTTAAAGACACTAAACTTAACTAATGATTTTATGGTATTCCAGCGTGCTGTTGAAGGCGAGCCATTGGGTCAGATGTATAGCAGAGGTTACCAAAGAAATGCTAATGGACAAGTATTAGTTGGAGCTAATGGATTGCCTTTAATTACTCCAGGAACCACGGTTGATATCGGTAATTCACGTCCGGACTGGACCGGTGGTTTGAGCAATTCATTTAATTTCAAAAGATTCAGTGTTAGTGCTTTAATTACAGCTCGTGTTGGTGGTACAGTAACTTCAATTACTAATGCAATAATCTATTCTGATGGCCAGGTAGCTGAGACATTAGATGGAAGACAATCAATGATATTCCCTGGTGTAACGGCAGCTGGAGCAGCAAATACAGTTGCAACAACTGCTGAGGCATACTGGAAATTTGTAGGTGGACGTAATACACCGGTAGGCGAAGTTTGGGCTTATGATGCTACAAACGTTCGTTTACGTGAAGCTTCTATAAGTTATACATTGCCAAATAATTTGATTAAGAGAGCACCATTCCAGGGCGCTTCCGTATCTTTAACAGGACGTAACTTATTCTTTATTGTAAATAGGGCTAAGGGTTTTGATCCTGAATCTACAGCAGGTGCTACTAACACGTCTGTTGGTCAGGAAGGATTTTCTTTACCATCAACCCGTCAAATAGGGTTGAACTTGAACTTATCGTTTTAATTTCTAAAAATTATCAATTATGAAAAAAAGTAGATTATATATCATTGCTGCAAGCTTGGCCTTGGTTGCAGCTATTGGTATTTCAGCTTGTACAGACAAGTTTGAAGAGTACAATACGGATAAAACCAGATTAACAGAACTTGATGCCTCAGCTGTTGGTAATGCATTTGCGGCAAGCCAGCACAGGGGCGTCATGTTTTCATGGCAGACTTATCAGAGTTTATTTGGAGATTTGTATGCCCAGTATTTTGGTAATATTGCTCAAAACTTTAACTCTGACCGTTATGTAATGGTTGGTAACTGGTTGAATGGCGCCTTCAATGGTTTTTACAATAATGGTGTAAATCCATTGTTGGGTGTATTGGAAAATACTAAACCAGGTGGTGTAGCTGAAAATCCTGGAATTTATGCCATGGCTAATATCTGGAAAGTTAAGATCTATCAGCCAGTGACTGATTACTGGGGTCCGATTCCATATTCTCAAGTTGGTAATGGATTAAAAACAGTTGAATACGACGCTCAGGATGTTATTTACAAAGATTTCCTTGTTCAATTAGCGAAAGCAACCGCTGATTTGCAGGCCTACAAAGGAAAAAATCTTCTTGGTAATAATGATCTCATTTATGGTGGCGATGTTAATAAATGGATACTTTTTGCTAATACTTTACGTCTTCGTATTGCGATCCGTATCTCAGGAGTAGAGCCCGCATTGGCAAAATCAAATGCAGAGGCTGCTATAGCAGGTGGTGTTATGGAAACCAATGCTCACGATGCTTATATCAAAACTACTAAAGATAACATCAACAGCATGAATCAGGCAACGGCCTGGAATGAGTTCCGTATGAGTGCTGCGATGGAGTCAGTTTTAACTGGTTATGAGGATCCCCGTACCTCTAAGTTTTATGCTCCGATTCCGGGTACGGCTTCAACCTTTAAAGGAATCCGTAACGGTTTTACTCAGGTTCAGTTAGGTTTACCGGAAAATCAAAACACAAAATTGTCAAACGTGGCTGACAGATTCTTACCTATCAATTCAGTTTCCAATCCATTTGAAGTTATGATGGCTGCGGAAGCCTGGTTCTTAAGAGCAGAAGGTGCATTGAAAGGTTGGAACATGGGTGCTGGTACTGCTAAAACTTTCTATGAGAAAGGTATCGAAACTTCACTGAAACAATGGGGAATTTCTGATGCTGCTGCAATAGCTGCCTATACTACAAGTATGAAGACACCAATTGCTGTCACAGGCGCTGTAGTTTCACCAGCATTAACTGACCTTCCGGTTTCCTGGACTACTAACGCTGCAAGGCAATTGGAGCAGATTCACACCCAAAAGTGGCTTGCATTATGGCCAAATGGAGTGGAAGCCTGGGCTGAATACCGTCGTACTGGTTTCCCTAAATTATATCCGGTAATGAACTCTGAGAGCTCGGTGGTGACTAAGGATCAGGTTATTCGTCGTGTTCCATACACTATTGGCGAAGGCCAGACAAACGCAGCAGGTGTTGCAACAGGAGTATCAAAACTTGGTGGTGCTGATAATGAAGCTACCCGTTTGTGGTGGAATAAATAGAATTAAATACTTTTACTGAAAAAGGCCGTTCCTTGTATTAAGGAACGGCCTTTTTTGTTGACGTTGACGTTAGCATCGGATAGTGGACAATAGTGTTCAAGACATCGCTCGCGTCGGTTATTGATTTTAGTACGTTAGTTTCTAACAACTTACTTCGAACAACCAAAAACCAACAACCAACAATATTTCTAGGCCAATTCGAATATTTTTCATAAAATTGCGTTACATATCTTTCTATGCATCTTTTTTAATTTACTTGAATGAAACAGTTATTTATTCTGGGGGTGTGTGCCCTCTTTCTAGCGTGCGGATCTTCGACAAATGAGCGAGGAATAGCTTCTACCACAACAGATTCAACGGCATCTGGAAGCGCCTATAAAAGCTCTGATGGTTTCGCTCCTACAAGTGCCACTACTGCTACTCAGCAGGCTCCAGTAAGTGCTCCTAGTGTTTCTCCAACGGTTGCGACGACCCCGGCTGGCAC
The DNA here is from genome assembly GCF_046590655.1 of Daejeonella sp. GTDB lineage: Bacteria > Bacteroidota > Bacteroidia > Sphingobacteriales > Sphingobacteriaceae > Daejeonella. The sequence continues at coordinate 53,286 of NZ_JBKJUM010000017.1, read as the reverse complement.
TGCTATTAACAGCCCAACTGGTACCGCTGTAAGCACACCAGCTAAAACCACAACTCCTGCGGCATCGGCTAAGCCCGCTGCGACTGTAGTTGCTGCCGCGAAGTCCACTGTAGCTGATAATAGCGCTGATGTTAAACGAGGTGAGGCGCTTATATCAAAATCAGACTGTCTAGCCTGCCATAAAGTTGATGCAAAGCTTTTAGGCCCCTCGTATAAAGATGTTGCAGCTAAATACGCAAATAATACTGCTACAATTAGTCAGTTAGCAGAGAAGATCAAAAAAGGCGGCAGTGGTGTTTGGGGTGCAATTCCAATGTCTCCGCATCCTGCACTTTCTGATGATGATGCGAAGGCGATGGTGAGGTATATACTGTCTTTGAAGTGAAGAGATAGTAATCGGGTAATCAGGTAATCGGTAATCGGGTAGATGTCGGAGAGGCAAGGGGGGTTAACATTGACCATTCAGGATATTCAACTGCAAAGCGAATGGGATTTATCGATCATTGAATGCAGCATTCTCCCAATTGATTTAAATTGATTGATAAGAACCGTAGCTTCTTCCGAGGATATATAGGAGCAGTCTAAAGCTACCTCCAACCAATGTTGCGTTTTTAATTGTTCACCGTCAGCATCTTTAAGCTTACTTATGAAGTGTTTTTCGTATTTACGTTTTGCCCAGCACTCTGCTATTTGCGCCCCGACTGATCTTGAGGAACGCCGGATTTGGTCGGTTAGTGAATATCGTTCCTCTTTGGGGATTTATGTGAAACTTTGAAGATAGCCTCAGACAAATGCCTTGAAAGTTTATAAACTTCTAAATTTCTGAAGCTTTTCACATATTCCATTCCTAAATTTATAAAGAAGCTACTGATTAATCTACACGATACCGTTCTCTCAATAGTTTTGATGTCTTAGTGCCAATTTAACCCTGTTTACCCGATGTGTACGATCGCACCGATTCCTGATTACCTGATTACCGATAACCAGGTCATAGGTCATTCCAACACTTAATGGACCTGATTAGTGACCACAGATTCTAGAACCACCCACTCAAAAGTGTAACATAATTACTAAAAAATTGCTCCCCACAGCTAGGAATCATATATTGCAGTAGTAATAATTCGCTGAGAACAGCTCTCAGTTCATTTAAACCCCTTGTTAATTTTGAAGGCTACCCCTATTTCTCTTAAAAAGTACACAGTTAAAATTGCTGTTCTAACTGTTTATTTTTCCTTGGGACTTTTTACGGCTTGGGCACAAAAAATTAGTGTACCGCTCTTTCAGTCTGCCGCCTTTACTCCTCTTAAGAGTTTTCCCAGTGGCGTTGAAGGACCTGCAGTTAGTTCATCAGGGACGGTGTATGCTGTTAACTTTGGAAAGCCTGGAACTATTGGTCAGGTGACGCCCGGCGGCGAGGCCAGTTTATTTGTTTCGTTGCCTCCAGGAAGTATTGGCAATGGTATCCGCTTTAATAGTAAAGGTGAGATGCTTATAGCTGATTACACCAAGCATAATATTTTGAAAGTTGATATGGCTACAAGGGCAGTGAGTGTATTTGCTCATAATCCTAAGATGAGTCAGCCAAATGATATCGCAATTGATAGTAAGGACAGGCTCTACGCAAGTGACCCGAACTGGAAAGCAAGTACCGGAAGGATATGGAGCATTGACACTAATGGCTGGTTTAAACTGCTTGATACAATGGGGACTGCCAACGGTATTGAAGTTAGTCCCGACGATAAATTTCTTTACGTTAATGAATCCGTACAGCGCAAAGTGTGGGTGTATAATCTATCTCTAGATGGGACAATTAGCAATAAGCGTCTTTTTCATGAATTTCCCGATTTTGGAATGGACGGTATGAGATGTGATATGGATGGGAATTTATATATCTCCAGGCATGGAAAAGGTACTGTTGCTAAGCTTTCTCCCACAGGGAAATTAATTAAGGAAATCACTCTAATAGGAAAGTTGCCCAGCAATGTAGCATTCGGCGGAGCTGACGGGCGTACAATGTATGTTACCTTACAGGATAAAGGAAATCTTGAAAGCTTCAGGGTAGACAAGCCGGGACGCGAATGGAGAATGCAAAAACGGAAGTAATTAATTTAAACGGATAACAAAACACATGAAAACAGAAAGAAGATCAGTATTGAAGAAATTATTTGCTTCTGCTGTAGGTATCACCGGACTAGGTGCGGTAGCAAATGCCAGGGTGTTGGACACAACTCCTGAAAAAGTTGCGGGTAATATAACCGAATATAAAGCTCAGCAGTTATTTGCTGGACATACAATTCACAACGGCCTGGTTTATATAGCCGGTAAAGGTGCACATACAGATCCTTTTGATATAAAATCTCATACTGAAATCGTACTAAAAGAACTTGAAAAGGAACTTGTCCGAGCAGGTTCTTCCATGGAAAAAGTTTTGAAAGTAACTGTATATTTAAACGATATCGCCGATTACAAGGGGATGAACGAAGTTTATAAAGGCCGTTTCGGTTCAAAGCCGCCAGTTCGATCTACTATAGCTGTTGCAAAAGGGGGAGTGCCAGGCGATTCTTTGGTAGAGATGGACTGCATCGCATACATATAATACAATAAGGTTCAGTCGTCTCAGTTATATTTTAATTTGTAGATATAATGTTGCGTTATCGCTATAAATTTTCTATAAAGGGCAATATCCATAATTTATCAGTATTTCAAGTCATATTGATTACAAACAAAGGATAAGTAGGCTTTCGGCTAAGCATTGATAATAATTACATAAATGAAGAAGATTAAATTTTACCGGGTTTTAATATTATGCGTTTTAGGAATTTTCCTGGTATCAGCATCAACAGTTTACGAGGCTAGAGTAGTTAGTTCAAAGTTTGACCGTTCGACTGCCCTCGCAGACACAATTGTGGAGGAGACATTTGCGGCACCAGCCTGGGCTGATACTATTAAAAATCCGATAGGTAATTCACCTGAAGTTATAGCCAAAGGCGAGGAGATATACAATTTATACTGCTTTGTCTGTCATGGTGAGACGGGTTTCGGTGACGGAGCGGCAGGGGGAGCAATGGGAGTGAAGCCAGCGAATTTTCACGATCCCAAATTTTCTAAACAAAAAGATGGGGCGATATTCTGGAAGTTAACTAATGGTAAAGGAAATATGCCTCCCTTCAAAGAAATCTTAAAGGAAGACCAAAGATGGCAGCTTATAGCCTATCTAAAGGAATTCGGGAAAAAACAATGATGCTCCACGCGCCGGTATCTATTCAGAAGAAAAAAAGTAACTAACCATCAATTGATAAAAGATGAAAAAATACTTTTTCTTGTTTCTGGCATTCAACGTTTGTACTTCGCTGGCGCAACTCCTAATTTATCCATCGAGGAATCGTTTATGAATCGTTTCCGACGTGGCGATATCTTCACGCATTGTTTTGGTCAGCTAAACGGCCGTGAATCGATCGTTGATACACTCACTCAAAAGGTAAAGCCTTTCGTTTGGGCTGCCCAAAAACGGGGGGTCGTTTTCGATGTGGGATATGGCGGTATTAGTTTTGCTTACTCTCAGGCCATTCCGGCACTTAAGCAAGGATTTTTCCCGAATACAATCAGTACTGATATTCATACTGGGAGCTACAATGAGGCGATGAAAGATATGCTTACCACTATGTCAAAATTCATGGCTATGTGTATGGATTTCAAGAGCGTTATTAAGGCAAGCTCATGGGCACTGGCACTAACGATCAAAAGAGAAGCGCTCGGTAATCTGTCGGTAGGTTCAGAAGCTGATATTGCAATCCTAAATATAAGGCTAGGCAAATTTGGTCTATTTGACTATACCGCACGTAAGCTGAAAGCGAGCAGAAAACTTGAATGCGAAATGACTGTAAGAGCCGGAAGAATTGTCTACGACTTTAATGGACGTGCAAACCCGATTGTTAGGCCGGTACAACCGAATGTTAACAGATAAGAAAAAAACCAGGAACCCAGAACCAGAAATCGAGAGTTGCAATCCCCGTACCTGGTGGTTATCCACTCCCTCTAACAACTAAATACCAACAAAACACTCCCTGATATAAAAAAAAATTGTTTATTTAGATATAATAAATGCACGTGATGAAACCTAAATACGTCCTGTTACTTTTGATAACTTTTTGCCTAGCATGCATAGGACCACTTTCTGCGCAGACAATCTCAAAGGAGGAACTGACATTTTTAACTTCTGAATGGAAGGGAGAGCGGTTTGCTGATGGCAGGCCGAAGATCGCCGAAAATCTCCTGGCAAGGGCGAAGAAGGTAGGAATAGACGACGCCTGGACAGTTCTAAAAAATCTGGGCTATACCAATCAGTTTGAATATGGATGGAAAACGGTCAATGATCTTCCTGTTACGGGCAGGGCAATGACTGCCATGTTTATGCCTACGAGGCCTGATATTGAAAAAAATATTAAGGACAGAGGTTCGAAACTAGGCAGAATTGGGAATACAAATGCATGGCCCATAGATGTTTTAATTAAAGGAGATATTTATGTTGCTGATGGATTCGGTAAGATAGGCGGGGGAACTTTGATGGGCAGTACGCTGGCTACTTCTATCCTTACTAAATCGGGAAACGGAGTAGTTTTTGACGGTGCAGCCAGAGACGTTCAGGGGCTTGCTGAAATTCCTGGCTTCAACGCGTTTGTCCGCGATTTTCATCCTTCATTTCTTGAGGATATGGTACTTATGGGGCTTAATACTCCAATTCGTATTGGTAAGGTAATGGTACTTCCCGGCGACCTGGTGATTGGGGGCCGAATAGGCGTACTTTTCGTTCCCGCACATCTTGCTGAGCAGGTTGTTGCCACAGCAGAATTTGTAACACTAAAAGATAAGTTTGGCTTTGAAGTAATTAAAGCCGGTCGCTATACAACAGGGCAGATAGACAGCCAGTGGCCAGACCCAATTAAAGTTGATTTTCTTAAATGGCTTGATCAGCATCCGGAAGAAGGGAAAATGACGAGAGCAGAGTTGGATGTGATGATGAGTAAAAGAACCTGGTAAAAATCATTGAATCATATACCAAACCAAAACCTCAAAAATGAAACTCACCACCTACAAAATTGCATTAGGGCTTGCTGCCCTTTTGATGCTCGTCGCCCTTGGGATGATCTTCACGGATAACATTGAGATGGCCGGGCCCATTCTTATAGCATTCTTTTTAGTACTTGCGATAGGCTTTCGGGGCTACGACAGCTTGAAAGGATTTGTTTACACCACTATCATTTTTGCTGCTGTAACTATGGCTTTATATTATCCGCAGTACTTTCTTAATGTCGGTAATTTCAAGCTTACAGGTTTGATTACGCCGTTAATTCAGATCATAATGTTTGGAATGGGAACTTCAATGAGCGCCAAAGATTTTGTCGCAGTAATAAAGACTCCAAGAGGAGTTTTGATTGGTATTGCAGCTCAGTTTATGATCATGCCGGGGATGGGTTACCTCCTTGCTTCTATGACTAATTTCCCGCCGGAAATCGCCGCAGGTATAGTGCTGATCGGATGTTCTCCGAGTGGTCTGGCATCTAATGTAATGTCATATCTGGCTAAAGCTAACCTTGCTCTGTCGATTACTATCACCTCGATAGCTACTCTGCTTGCCCCAGTTTTAACCCCTGCATTAATGAAATTACTGGCCGGAGAGTTCATACAAATTGATATGCTGGGGATGATGTGGGATATAGCTAAAATGATCATTATTCCAATTGGGCTTGGGTTACTTGTAAATAAGCTTTTAAGCGGCAGATCAAAATGGTTAAACGATGTGATGCCTCTAGTTTCCATGTCGGGAATCGCACTGATCATTGTTGTTATTACCGCTGCAGGCAGAAACAGCTTGTTGGATATCGGTGCTCTCTTATTGCTTGTGGTATTTATACATAACGTTTTTGGGTATACTTTGGGATATTGGTTTGCACGCTTGTTTAAGATGCCTGAACGTGATGCCAGAACTGTTGCCATTGAAGTTGGGATGCAAAACGGTGGACTAGCTTCAGCAATCGCAAATTCACTTGGAAAAATCGCAACTATGGGTCTGGCAGCTGGAATTTTCGGCCCGTTGATGAACATTACTGGCTCAATACTCGCATCCTACTGGCACAAAAGACCACCTGCGGGCTATGTTGAACCTGAGACGGAAGAGATAGTACGATCACATTAAAACATAATTCAAAAGCACTTTTAAAGAAATAAACATGAGAAATCTAAGAAATATTTTTTGCCTCTTAACTATTCTGGCCATGGCCGCTTGTGGTCAGAACGAAACTGCCAATAACTCATCAACTCACGACACAACTACTGTTGCTCTATCCGGTGGTTCGTCGGAGGATGAAAGCGCAGTTGCTGCTGCAGTTGATAGCCTGAACAAAGGCATTCTCGATCCGGAGAAAAATTTGCTGGAAATTATAGCATCTGAAGATTTATCTTATGGCCACTCAGGCGGGAAGGTTCAAAATAAGGCTGAATTTGTAGATGATCTCACAAACGGATCCTTCGATTTTCAAACAGTAAATATTGCTAACCAAACTATTAAAATAGCTGGCGATAACGCTATCGTAAGGCATACATTTACCGCTAAAGCTACAAATGCAGGAGCACCAGTGGATTTGAATATTGGCAATTTGTTAGTTTGGCGGAAAGAAAGCGGTCAGTGGAAACTGATTGCCCGACAAGCTTTCAAAGTTCCGGAACCCGCGAAATAGAATAATTGGTATACCATAGTAGAATGCGCAGGAAATCCTGCGCTTTTTTTTTGTATTATGGCCTTTAAAATATATTAAACGATGAACGATACAGACAGCTTAATATTTGACATGGATGGGACTTTATGGGATGCTGTTGATTCTTATGTTCAGTCTTGGAATGAAGGTGCAAAAATTGAGAATATTGATCGGGTGTTTACCCGCGCCGATCTTGATCATGTGATGGGCTGGGAGCGGGGCAAGGTTCTTCCTTATATGTTTCCAGATAAGAGTGTAGAAGAACAGGAACGGATTTACCAGACAATAAACGAATGCCGGGCGAAAATAATACCCCGGTCAGGCGGGGTGTTGTATGAGGGAGTTCGCGAAGGTATTATAGAACTGGCCACGAAATATAAACTCTTCATCGTAAGTAATTGTCCTAAGGGTTTGATTACCGAATTCATGATATGGGCGGGACTTCAGGGTTATTTTGTTGATGAGATGGCACATGGGGTTAATTCCATGCCAAAAAGCCATAATATTAAGCTGCTGATGGACAAGCATTCTTTACTTAATCCGGTATACATCGGTGATACTCATGGAGATAGCAGGGACAGTAGAACAGCAAAAGTCCCTTTTGTTTTAGTGACTTATGGATTCGGAGACACTGATGATTTTGACCAGAAATTTGACAACTTTAGAAGTCTGACTAATTATTTCATGGATTTGTAATGTCTTTGTAATAATTAAACTAATATATAATCTACAGATGCAGCAATAGGGTATAGTTCTTGTATAAAAGACCGGAAACATCATCAGGTTTTTGTGGTTATAAGGACATATACGTAATTTTACAAAAACTAAAAAAACTATTTACATGAAGCCTGAGACAAACTTTTGGAAGCGTATTGGAATTCAGGATTGGTTTTTAAGCGATACAGGGGTATCTGCTTCGACACCCAAGTCCCTTACGCCTGATGAAGTTTATAAATACATTATTGAAAAGTTTAAAGACTCAATATCCGCCTTATCATTTGCTGATAGAGTTGTTTTCTACCATGAGTATATCATCTGTTTTAATCCAGAGGACTATAAGGAATTTATGGAGAATAAAGGTGGCATTTTTGGATTAATTGTACAGGAGGCTGTTAAGAAGTTTTATGAAATTCTCACCCAATCCCGCACTGAACTGAGAGTTGTAGAACCTTCAAGTAATAAATGGGTATTCCGGTTTGTTTCCCACCCGGATTATGAAAAGGGAGACAAAGGGTTTATTGGTAGATTGTTGCCGGGTACTACGCAAAAAGAAGAAAACCTTAAAGTTACGTTTATCCCAAGGCAGACGGGATTAGCACAAACTTTTGACATAAACCAGGAAAATCTTAAAGGCTTCACTTTTTACAGCGAAGGATATTATGAGGTACCCTATGTGAATGACCTCAATCCAACTGAAACCAATGTGAAGAATGTTGAAAACCTGTCATTTGCGCGTTTCGAGACCATACTTCCCGATAAAGCCTACTCAGGCCATAAGGTTGAATATTTTATGACCGATGAGGAGATTGTTGTATCCGGGGCAGAAGAAACACGTGATAAAAGCAATATTTTCAAAATCCCTTCAGAGTGGGTTGATACGCCTCATTTAACAATTAAGCATAACAAGTCTGACTCTAAGTTTTATCTGGCCTCCTTTGGCGAGAAAACTATGGTAAACGAGAAGCTAATTGATAAATGCGATATTAATTCTCCGGTATGGACTGAATTGCCATTAAATTCAAAGTTGATATTAAATGGAATAATTGGAGTAAATATTTTTAAGGCCTAGAATATGTCTAATCTACTATCTTTTGTACTTCTCGCTGTTTGTATTTTTCTTCTATTTGCTCACTTTACAGATATAAAAAACACCTATAAAAAGAATGGCTGATAACTATTTTGGACTCACGGACATAGGAATGGTTCGTGGAAATAATGAGGATACATTTATCCTGCAGCCTGCAAAAGGAGGGGAATATATTATTGCCTGCGCTATTGACGGCGTTGGGGGATATTCAGGTGGTGAGGTTGCAGCTGCTCTGGCGAAAGACAGCATTATTGAATATTTGCAGAATCTTCGTTCAGACGTGTCAGTAATGATGACGGAAGCATTGATCACCGCCAATGAAAAAATATGCTATCAAAAAATTGAGGTAAAAGAGCATGATAGCATGGCCTGCGTTCTAACTATGGCTGTCGTGAATGTAAAAAACAATGAATTCCATTATATTCATGTTGGGGACACAAGGCTTTATCTTTTAAGAGACGGCTCTTTGGTGAAGCTTACAAAAGATCAGTCCTTTGTAGGATTTTTGGAAGACAGCGGCCGGCTGACTGAAGATGAAGCTATGCGCCACCCTAAAAGGAATGAAATTAATAAAGCACTTGGATTTAACAGGGAACTGGAGAAGGATGTCAATTATTTTGAATCGGGCACTTCGCCTTTCCTTCCGGGAGATCTGATTCTTTTATGCAGCGACGGTCTAACTGATATGGTAAATAAACAGGATATAACCGATATCCTCACCAGTAATATTAGTCTTGAGGAGATGGCGGAAAAGTTAATAAGCAGTGCAAATTCAAATGGCGGGAAAGACAATATTACCGCTGTTCTGGTTAAGAACGATAAACCATTTCAAAAGCAGGAAGCTGTGAAACCATCGCCTGTCTCAAAAAAAAAAGAAATCCTGAATACTGAAGATTCTATTTCTGAAAAGACAAACACAGGCAATGTGGTTCTACAGGCTGCCGGACCGATACACCGCAGTAACCGGACAGCTGTAATGCTGCTTTCCATTCTTTCTATCGGATTATTGTTAAGCACAATTTACTTACTTTGGCTTCGTGGTCAGGAACGAGCCTCAGGGAATCAGACGGTCATTGCGGATACCACCAGTACCGTATCTGAAACCAGCTTCTCCAAATTGATCAGCACTTTTCCTGGGGATACTTTAATTCTAAGTGATTCTGTTTACATTGAGCCGATACTTTTCTCAGCCCCAATAAATATCAGCAGCGACACTCTTTATATTTTATCGAGAGGAAAAATAGTATTCAAAGGAAACTCCACTTATACAGGTCCTGCTTTCCTTATTCCTGCAACTGCAAAAAGTATTGTATTGAACGGGATGACCTTTGATGGCTTTGACATTGGTATTTCCAGCCAAAGTAAGAATGTTCGTATGGAAGGAGTGAAATTTCTTAATACCCGTGCACCGCTACAATATCAATTTACCACTCCTGCTGATAGTTTTTTCAATGGAACTGTAGCCGAGATGTTTTTCCGGAACGATTCATTATCAGTTCAAACGGGAAATTAAGATGGCTCAAATTAACTCACAAAGTAGTGGCAGAAGGTTTGAACGGCTTTTTATTGCGCTTTTGGCTTTTGTATTTGGCTTACTATTCTTTAGTTTGTTTCAAGTGCATCAACGTGATTTTGAGGATGTTCAAAAACGTATTTCTGAAGGAAGTATGGTTAATTTGAATACCGGAAAAACAGCAGAGCGCATTAACGACTTAATGTTCAAAGGGTACTACTTTGAAGATAAAAAAGATATCGAACTTATTCGCTCAGTTGTAGAGAAAGGTAACCTGAAGGATAATTCAGTTATTGATAATATTGGCGAACTCAACAAAAGAAAGTTTTTTGTAAACGCAGAGCAAGCTTATTCTGAAGGAGGAGTAGCTTTTAAGATGAGGGCTAAATCCTCACGCGCACTTCTTGGTTTCACTGGCGACGACTCCCTTCGTTATAAGCAGGAAAAATTAAGCCCTCCCAATATTCCTACAGTTACCGACGTAAGATCAGGTAAAAATGGAGTTTCGGGAAAAATTTCTGATATAGAGAAGTTGCCCGTAAGCGGGGTGCTGGTACGCTTGATAATGATACTTCCGCAGGATAGTGTTTACAGTGACGAAGTTCAGGAAATTGAGCGGCGATTTACCGAAACAGGTACTGGTTACACTAAAACATTACTTACAGACAGCCTAAAAGGACGTCAGCTGGAATCATTAATTGCATATGCCCGGACAGATGGGCAGGGGAAATATGAGTTCACCGGATTGCCCGATAGTAAAGCATATCAGATTCTCCCGCTTCAGCCAGGCTTCCAATTTGGAACTTCGAAAGGAGTACAGGAGTTAGATAATGATGTGTCACTTAATTTTACTCAAAATATTCATACCATAAGATTGCTTTCGACGCGGGATTTCAACATCCTTAAAAAAGAAAAAACCCTGATTGTACGCACCCCGGAAGAATTCACCAATTGGTTCTGGATAATTATCGGTGCTTATCTGGGATCGTTTCTACTTGTCCATCTGCTGCTTACAGCAAGGTTCCCAGAATCAGATCAATTAATTCTTCCTGTAGTAATGTTTTTTGGGGGTATATCGCTATTAACCCTGCTTAGTCTACAGGATCCATTAAGGGATCGTTTCTTCGCAAAAGACACTTTGTTTTATTTGATGGCCGGATTAGCTGGTCTTAGTATAATACTCTTTATTAACCTTAAAAAGCTTAACCCTGATTCAACTTTCTACCGGATGTTTTTGTTTAAAAACAATCGGAAAGCTGCAAATGGCTGGCCCTGGATAGCTCTGGCAATAAGCCTGCTTATTATGACTATAGTTTTCGGTACTGGACCTGAGGGCAGTGGAGTGAAGGTTAATCTGTTTGGTGTTCAGCCAAGCGAGATTGTTAAATTCGGGATAATATTCTTCCTGGCGGGCTTTTTCGCAACAAACGAAAAGTTTATTTCCGAATATCGCACCTATAGAAAGCGATGGTCATTTTTTTCCTTTGCTTTGATAGCAATTCTGATCTCAATATTTCTTTTTCTAATCTTGGGGGATCTTGGGCCTGCGATGGTAATCTGCTTTACTTTCATAATTCTTTTCTCCTTTTCCAGAGGCGATTTTATGTTTATGATCGCTGCCGTAGTATTATACGTTTTATCTATCTGGTTTTCAGATAGTTTGTGGCTTGGAACGATCATAACGACTGCCCTTCTCTCACTAGCTATGGTTTTTAAACGCAAGCAAATAAGTGAATCAGCGTTGATGGCTCTGGTAGTTATATCTGGTTTTTTGCTTATTGATCAGATTCCCCAATTGGATAAACTATTCCCCGGCCCTGTTCAAAGGTTAGTTGAACGCAAATCAATATGGCGTGATGCATGGAACAATGAAGTATATGGAGGCGACCATGTAGCCAATGGAATATGGGCGATGTCTGGAGGGGGAATAAGCGGACAAGGTATTGGTGAAGGATTTGCCAAAAATATTCCTGAGGCGCACACAGATATGATCCTCCCGGCAATCGGTGAAGAATTTGGTCTGGCGGGTATTGCCTGTATCTTTATCCTGTTTTTGATATATCTTCATCGGTCAATCCTGATTGGGCGGCAAACTGGAACGCCTTTTCTTTTCTATTTATGTGCCGGAATTGGCATAAGCACCTTTGTGCAATTTTTGTTAATTGCTGGCGGATCTACAGGTGCCTTGCCTTTGTCGGGAGTATCTCTTCCTCTGGTGAGTTATGGAGGCTCATCGTTATTGGCGAATATTTTTGCGGCAGGCTTTCTTTTATCGGCTTCCAGGGTCAAAGGAACGGAAGTACAGATGGCCTTTATAAGCAAACAGCAAGATCGGAATCTTGTGCCTGCACTTGCGGCTGCTTTCATCGGAGTTTTATTACTGACCATAAACGTTGGATCATACATCATAAATAACAAATCGTGGGTCGTGCAGCCAGCGCTGGTAGCCGATCGTAGTGGCGTAAGGATGTTTAGCTATAACCCAAGGATCAATATATTGATGAACAAGCTTCAGGCGGGGTCGATTTACGATCGCAGAGGCCGTATTCTTGCGACCAGTAATCCAGGTTTAATCAAATCGCAAAAAGGTCTTTTGTCACAATCAGGGGCAGGTACTTATGATTTGGATTCAGCCATGCATAAGCGTTTAGACCGCTATTATCCATACGAAGAGCAGATGTTCTTCTGGACGGGTGACGCCAATACCGGTATTTTTAACGGGAGCACAAATGGATATTTTGCTGAATATGAACATTCCGCTGAGCTTCGCGGATTTCACACTCCGATTACCAAATTTAATACTATTGCGACAAGATTTCGGGAAGACCGTTTTCTGGCGCGTGGCGTAAAGGAAATGACGGTAAGTAAGAAGGACTACCGAGAACTGTCGCCTTTGTTGCTGGCCGGGATAAATAGCAAAGAGGTAGATGAGTTCAAGAAAAGAAACCGGGATGTGACTCTATCACTTGACGCTGCCTTACAGACTAATATCCAAAGATCGATTGCAACTGACGATTCACTTAAAGACAACAGGGTTTCAGTTGTTATTATGGAAGACGCTACCGGCGATGTTCTTACATCAGCGGTCTATCCGCTTCCGGTTATTAAAGACTGGGATATGATGACTATGAACCAGGTTGAGCAGAATAAACTATCGAATTGGGTAACTACAGCTGACCTTGGTTTTACTTACGCAACCCAGCCCGGATCAACCGCCAAAGTACTTACAGCAATGGCTTCTTTCAATAAATTAGGTTTGGCTGCGGTTGAAAAGAAGTACCGGGTGAGTGGCTTTGAGCGTATCCGCACTAAAGGGCTTGAGCCGGATGAGACAGGTTTAATAGGACTCGAACGTGCTCTTGTTAAATCAAATAACGTTTATTTCATCAAACTCGCGAACGAAGAAAAGCTTCAGGAACCAATGGCTGAACTGTATTTGAAAACAGGAATGTTTTTAAGAGGTGTAGGGGGTTATTTTTACTCAAAGGAAGGGAATAACACGGATCAGGAAAATAGATGGAAGGACATGTGGCGAAAGACTGAATTTGATACGAGGCCGAAATATAATCCGGCTAATATAAGAAGAACTCGTGCAAAAGGGATATCGGGTATGTCGTGGGGACAGGGCGAATTAATTGCAACTCCGGCGGCTGTTGCACGACTTGCATCATCAGTATCAAATCACGGAAGCCTTACCGATCATCGTTACGTTTTAAAGATTAGTGAAACTGAGATGCCTGTAAAATATGCTTTGCCGCTCACTAACCCACAGAATGCCGCTTTGCTGAAACAATTCATGATCAAACAAAGCGAAACAAAAACTCAAACTCTTGGAATCGCTGTAGGAGGTAAAACGGGGACGCCAGAGCGCATTTGGAAAGGTAAAAGAATAAATGACGGGTGGTATGTATTCTTTGCCCCAAAAGCCTCAGGGCGTGGCAATATTGTGGTTTGCATTAGAGTGGAATCAACAAAGGGTTCAAGTGATGCTGTGAAACTGGCAGGTCAGCATGTTATTCCGCAACTGTTGAAAGCCAAATATATAAAAGGTATCAGTAATACTGTGCAGAATCCTGCTAGACAGGCGCAATCCTCCCGGCCATTAAATGGGCGGCAACGAAACGATGTACCTGATAATGTCGTGCAATTCTGAGATCTAAACCATCGGATCTAAGATTGGACTATTTTTTGAAGTAGATATAAAAATTACAAATAAGATGTTTGAATTATTCAAAGGCGATAAGGAAGATCAAATGGATGTGAAGGCTTCCCGGGACGCTGCCCTTAGGTTCATAAAAGAGGAGCTTCAAAAATTAGAAGGGGGAGAAGGAAAGAATATTAGGGGACTTCAGTTATTTGTGTCCTCCTCAGGCGAAGAACGCCATGTCTACGAAGCCGCCTTATATGTTCAGGAACCACAAAAACTTAAAGACGAGGTTCAAAAAATTTCTGATGACTTTGACATAGAATTGCCAGCCAACTGGAACATGGAAGTGGAGTTCGCGGATGTTTTGCCACCCCAGGTTAAAAAAGCGCCTGACCTTGACCTTGGACTTTTTGTTAAAACACGTCAGAATCTGATTCAAAAAGATTTAAAGGCCTCTATTCGTGTTTTGAACGGGGAAGCTGAAAAGGAAGAGTATATTATAAATTCAGGCATTGAAAAAATTACCATCGGACGGGAGAGAACTGTGCAGGGATCGGATGGTTTTTTTCGTATCAATACCATAGCATTTCCCGCCGATAGTGCAAACGAAGCAAATAAATACATAAGCAGGCAGCATGCTCACATTGCATGGAATTCTGAAAACGGTTATTTCATGATATTTGCTGATGAAGGGGGAGTGCCGCCTCATAATAAAATTAAGATCAAGTCTTTAAATGATGAATCCCCTGTTAAATTAAATTCTACCCAAATCGGTCATGTTTTGCGCGAAGGTGATCAGATAATACTTGGTGAATCGGCTGTTATTGAATTTAGATTTTCAGTTAAGGAATCTAATTTATAATGGGAAAAGTATTCACCATAACAGAAGGATTAGAGAACATGGGTGCCATACGCACCGGTGGCCAGGGTTCTGTGTATAAGGGGCGCCGCCAGGGTGAAATTATTAGCGCCGTAAAGCTACTTCCGACCCCCATACATACAGAAGATGAGCAGGATAAGAATTATAGGGACTTTTATAATGAAGTTGAAAAATTAAAAAAGGTCAATGAAGTCCCGAATCCAAACGTAGTAAAAATTCTAAGTTCAGGCCTTACTGAAAGCGGATCATTTCCGTTTATCGAAATGGAATTTATAGAAGGGCCCGATCTGGAGGAATTGCTGCAAGCTCCCAATGATCCGGTGTTCAGTATTCAGGAACTGATTAAGGTTGCAAGCCACCTTAGTAACGCACTGGCTCACTGTCATAATGTTGGAGTAAAACATGGGGACATTAAAAGCAATAATGTAAAATTTAACTACTATACAGGCAACTATATTCTTTTGGATTTCGGCCTGGCAATTATGTCTGATGAGCAGCGACGTACAAGTTTACGTCATGCAGGTGCGGTCGAATTTATGGCACCAGAACAAAACGAAGGCCAGATGCTCTTTGAAAGTGACGTATATAGCTTTGGAGTAATCCTTTACGAGCTCGTTGCGGGTGTTGTTCCATTCCCTCTTAACGATAGGGGTGAGACTGCGAGAAACAAAGTCATGCTATCGCATATGGAGGCCGTGCCACCGGATGTGATGGAGATTAGAAAGCAGAATTTGCCGAAGAGCTGGTCTGCCGAACGACGTGAGATTGAAATGCGAGTGCCAGCTTGGCTACTCGATATTATTTCAAAATGCCTCAAGAAAGATGCTTCTCTGAGATTCAAAAATGGTGTTGAACTGCATAAAAGTATAGTTCATAATTTCACAACCGAGGTTGGCGGCTCTGAAGCAATTGCAAGACGGAATAATGAGCTTGAAAAAGAAAATAGAAATTTAAGAGAGAAGGTTCTTTTACTTGAAAATCGTTCTGTAGTCGAGGACAACCAATCGCCACGGTATTATGCAGACCCTGATAAAATAAGCATTTCGAAGCCATTGTATTATGTGATAATGCTTTGTCTTTTTGGGCTTCTCGGTTTTGCAGCGTATTCAGTATATAATAATAATCCGGCCACTCAGAACTCACAGGTTTTCAATTCAGTTGATTCTTCTGCAGTTGATTCTTCGGGTATAACAGATGAAACTCAGCCGAGAGTGAAAGATAATTACGATAAGGAAATTCGGGCGATGATCGATTCGGTTCAAAGGGCTGATAGTAATGCTGACACGTTAGGCGCTAATCAGGAACCTCAAAATAATGAAGAACAACAGAACCCCCAAACTGATGAGCCTAATCCTCGTTTGGACGAAGAAGCCGATAATCAGAATAAGAGGTCAAAAAAATATACTCTTTCGGCGACCCGCGCATACTTTTATGATGAATCAAATGAAAACTCACGAAGGAATAATTTTCTGGCTAAATGGAATAGTCCTGAACTCACTGCTCTGGACGATAAAAACGGGTTCATTTATGTTGAGTTTTTCACCATCAACGGTGAAATTACAAAAGGTTGGCTTCGCAAACGTGATTTAAGAAAAATTGGAGAATAAAATGAAAAGACTAAAAACTTACATCTTAGCTCCACTTATCGGCGCAATCGCAATTATCAGTTCATGTTCCAAAACCAGTGCTCCGGGGGCAACTATCCTAAAGGCCGTAACTACTGTACCAGTAAATAAAGAATGGAGTTTTGAGGCCACTCCAATGTGGTCTGATGAGTTCGACTACGCAGGCTTGCCTAATTCGGCGAAATGGAATTATGATATTGGTGGCAGTGGCTGGGGTAACAATGAGCTTCAGTATTATACCGATAATATCAAGAACGTTGAAGTTGGGAATGGTGTTTTGACGATCACGGCCCGAAAAGAAATGATGGGTGCGAAGAATTATACATCAACCAGGCTTATTTCTAAGAACAAAGGCGACTTCTTATACGGAAGAATAGAAGTTAAGGCTAAGCTACCTTCCGGAAAGGGAACGTGGCCGGCCATTTGGATGCTGCCTACCGATTGGGCTTACGGTGGCTGGCCTAAATCGGGGGAGATTGATATTATGGAACATGTAGGCTATGATCAGGATAAAGTTCACATCAGTGTTCACACCGAAGCATATAACCACTCAATTAAAACCCAAAAATCAGGAGCAAGGATGGTATACGGTTCGAGCACGGATTTTCATACATATCGCGTTGACTGGACTCCTAAATCAATTATTGGTTTCATAGACGGCGAGCAACTTTTTCAATTTCTTAATGAAGACAGAGGCTCAGCAGTATGGCCTTTTGATAAGCGCTTTCATCTATTAATCAATGTCGCATTTGGCGGTAATTGGGGAGCGGCGCAGGGAATCGATCCATCCGTATTACCACAAAAACTTGAAGTAGACTATGTCAGGGTGTATAAATTGAAAGAATAGTAATCGGTTTATGCTTGTATGAGATTGTTCCTGAATGCCAGTGCGATAGTTCTTTTAGTGCTAACATCGTGTTCAAACACTATAAAACCCGAGGAATTATATGGGCGTTGGAATTACATTAAAGTCGACAATTCAAATCTACAGGATACTCTTCCAGATGGCGAATTAGAACTTCAGTCACCCGCAATAATATTTAGCAATAATCGGGACCTAATAATTGAATGGGGTGGTAAAAACCTATCATCAGGTAAATTCAGAATGGAAGGGAAAATAATCAGGTATACTGAAGATCTTCCAAGGGGTCAGAAGAGAGAGTTTCCTTTTCTGATTAAAAGTCTTAATAGCAAGGAACTGGTATTCCAAACTATGGAGGAGAGTCCTACTACTGTTACGGCAAGAATAAAACGGTAATCACTTTGCTTGCCGCTAGGCAGGTAATCACTTCTACACTGCCGAAAGGGTACGCTGACCTCCGACCTCCGACATCAGTACTATTTCTTCTTCCCGCCTTTTAAAACCGGTACTTCTTTCCCCTTAGTCTGCTGCTGCTGCCTCATATAGTCTTCCATTCTTTGCTGAAACCCAGACTTTTTCTTTTCGCTTGCGGGTTTCTTTTTGTTTTCCTGTATTCGTGCATGAATCTTATCATCGTTGACAAACATCCGGATAATATACTGCTGGGCGAATGTTAGCATGTTGGCAAGGAAGTAGTAATAGTTCAGCCCTGATGGATAGCTGTTAAGTACTCCAAAGAATATGATAGGAGTGATGTAACCAATATATTTCATTTGCCCGGTTGCACCTGAGACCTGATTATTAAAATAAGTGTAAATCAGAGTAGAGATGGTCATAAGGATACACATCAAACTGATGTGATCTCCAAGGAATGGTACTGCAAATCCAAGCTTGAAAAAGGCATCAAATGTTGACAAATCTTCCATCCACAAGAAACTCCGTCCACGAAGCTCAAACAAATTAGGAAAAAAGAAAAAGAACGCCATGATAATCGGCAGTTGAAGGAGCATCGGCAAACATCCTCCCAATGGATTAACTCCAGCTTTTTTATACAACTTTAAATACTCTTGTTGTAAGAGAGTAGGATTGTCATCACCAACCTTGCCTTTAATTTCATCCATTTCCGGCTTAAGTACTCTCATCTTTGCCATCGACAAATATGACTTGTAAGTAAGCGGCAGTAAAACTGTCTTAAGTAGGATAGTCAAAACGAGGATAATTAGTCCATAACCCCATCCAAAACCTTCAAGGAAGTTAAATACGGGTAATACAATCCATCTATTGATATATAATAAGGGCCAGTAACCGAGGTCTATTTGTTTTTCTATATCGAAGCCCTGCTTTTCCAGAATATTAAGCTGATTGGGGCCGAAATAAAATTCCATCGGGAAATTTGTGACATCCTGCCTCCCAAAGGGAAGCTGCATATTAGCTGAAAAGCTCTTAACCGTATTTGAATCCGGACTTGTGTTTACTTCCAGCAAACCCTTTTCAAAACCATCTTTCGCAATAAGTACGTTCGAAAAAAAATGCTGTTTAAACGAAAACCATTTGATCTTTCCTTCTGATAGGTCTTTCTTCTCAGATTCTGTCAGACTTAGATAATCGACACTTTCATCTCCCTGTTTATAGTATGCTGAGGAATAGCGTTGCTCACTTGGGAGATCTTTCTCCTTCTGCTTTAACACTGTTTCCCAGTTTAATATTAGCTGCTGTTGAGTAGGAGCAACAACGTCCTGCATGCCTTTTGTAGCAATTGTCAACCCTACGTTATAGCTGTCGCCCTTAAGCGAATAGATATAATCAATATATTTACCTTCTGAGTGGATAAGGCGCATTGTCAAGGAAGCGGAATCAGCTTTTGCGACCGACAATGAACTCCCGGATGGGGTAAAATAGAGGTCATTCGTACTGATGTTCTTTCCTGCGGCGCCAAATATAAGCCCAAACCTATTGCCTTCCCCACTGAACATGATGAGCGGTTTTTTTGAATAAGTCTGGAAGCCTTTTAATTGTACAGATGAAATGCGGCCTCCTTTAGGGCTGATCTCAATTTTAAGTTTCTCGTTTTCAAGTGTAAGGGGAGCCGAAGATCCTGAACTTGCAGCTCCGAACGGGCCAGCTAATATTAGTGTTGAATCTATTTTGGGGGCGACAACTGCAGAGTTTACCGTATCAGCGGCTGGTAGCTTAGCAGGTTGTTTTATGCGGGCAAGTGAATCCTGTGTGTTTCTCGCTTTCTCCCGTTTGATATCTTCATCAGAAGGCTGCATCAACCAGGTGGAGCCTACTAAAATGATAAGTATTAAAAAAAGGCCTGTAAATGTATTTCTATCCATTCTTTTCTAAAAGTCTGTTTACTTCTTTTTTGAGTGTGTTAAAGAAGCGGCGACAAAGTTAACAAAAAGTGGATGAGGATTATCAACTGTTGATTTTAATTCCGGGTGAAACTGTCCTCCTATGAAAAAAGGATGATTTTTTAATTCTACGATCTCGACCAGATTATTCTCCGGGTTTATTCCCGAAGGGATCATGCCCGCTTTTTCATATTGGTCTAAATACTTATTGTTAAATTCATAACGATGGCGATGCCTTTCCGAAATGTGCGATCTACCATAGATCGCAGCTGCTTTACTTCCCTTTCTGAGGTCGCAGGCATAAGCTCCGAGACGCATAGTCCCGCCTTTGTTTTTAATCTTCTTTTGTTCCTCCATCATAGAAATGACGGGATTTAAAGCATTTTCATCCATCTCTGAGCTTTGTGCATCCTTCAGCATGAGCACATTTCGTCCAAATTCAACTACTGCGCATTGCATTCCGAGGCAAATTCCAAAAAACGGTATGTCGTTTTCACGCACATATTTTATAGCTATGATCTTGCCTTCAATACCGCGGCTCCCAAAACCAGGCGCCACCAAAACCCCATCGAGCCCTCTCAATTTTTCAGCAACGTTACCTTCGGTGATGCTTTCAGAATGTATACACTTCACTTTTACTTTGCACTCGTTTTTTGCACCAGCATGAATAAAAGATTCTGTTATGGACTTATAAGCATCAGGAAGTTCGACATATTTTCCGATCAAACCTATGACTACTTCTGAAGTAGGGTTTTTTAGGTGTCCCAGAAAATCTTTCCAGCTTTCGAGATCCGGATCGTTTTTTAGAGGTAATTTTAGTTTGCCCAAAACAATGCGATCTAATTGTTCTTTTAACATGAGCAGGGGAACGTCGTAAATAGTTGACGCATCAATTGATTCTATAACAGCATTGATATTTACGTTGCAGAACAGGGCTATTTTTTTACGAAGTTCTTGTGGAATATGGTGTTCTGTGCGACAAACCAGAATGTCGGGTTGAATACCATATTCAAGAAGCATTTTTACAGAGTGTTGTGTGGGCTTCGTCTTTAATTCGCCCGCGGCTGCCAAAAAGGGTACAAGGGTTAAGTGTATTACCAAGGAATTGCTGGATCCCAACTCCCACCTTAATTGTCGTACAGCTTCAATAAACGGAAGGGATTCAATATCGCCAACCGTTCCGCCAAGTTCCGTAATTATAATATCAAAATCTCCGTTTTCACCAAGGATCTGCATATTGCGTTTGATCTCATCAGTAATATGCGGAACCACTTGAACGGTTTTCCCTAAATAGGCTCCTTCGCGTTCTTTATTTATTACATTTTGATAGATACGCCCGGTTGTAATATTATTTGCCTGGGATGTTGGCACATTCAGAAATCGCTCGTAGTGGCCGAGATCAAGATCGGTTTCAGCTCCGTCTTCTGTTACATAACATTCGCCATGCTCATACGGATTTAATGTTCCCGGATCAATATTGATATAGGGATCAAATTTTTGAATAGTAACACGGTAACCCCTTGACTGAAGTAATTTTGCAAGAGAAGCGGAAATAATACCTTTTCCTAACGACGAAGTAACGCCGCCCGTAACAAAAATGTATTTAGTCATGATATCTAAAGGATTTGCAAGAATGCGTTATTGCTTAAGTAGCCACAGAGGCCTTTTTCTTAGAATAAAAACATCGTTTTATACGGGATTCAAAAGTATGAAAATAATTGATACAAAGGGGATTTGTTGAGAAAAAATGGAGGTGTTGAAAAAGTTGAGAGTTGACCGTTGACGGCAGCAAAGCTTCTGGTCGACCCAGCTAACTTTCATTGTCTTTTGTCCAATGTCAACTATCAACTCTTTTACCTAACTTTGTAATTATTAATAATTAATTTTTATTCGTTTGACTTTCAGTGATTTCAATTTTGACCCTCAATTATTTGAAGGTCTCCAAAGCATGGGTTACGTAAAACCCACTCCAATCCAACAACAAGCTATTCCCTTAATTTTAGAACATAAAGATCTGATTGCTTGTGCCCAGACCGGAACTGGTAAGACTGCTTCCTATTTATTACCCGTACTTCAGCATATCAGTATCACGGATAAGAAACATACAAAAGCACTAATTTTGGCTCCGACGCGTGAATTAGCCCAGCAAATTGACCAGCAGGTTGAAGGCCTGGCTTACTTTGCGGGAATCAGTTCTATAGCAGTATACGGAGGCGGCGATGGAATGATATATGAGCAGCAGCGCCGTGCAATGCTTGATGGAGTCGACATTATTATTGCTACGCCGGGCCGCTTGATTGCCCAGCTCGCTTCTGGCGCTATCAAACTGGATCATCTGCAATATCTGGTTTTAGATGAAGCCGACAGGATGCTGGATATGGGATTCTATGACGATATCCTCCGCATAATCAGCAGTCTTCCGAAAGAACGCCAGACCCTACTTTTCTCGGCAACTATGCCACCAAAGATCAGGACATTGGCTAATACTATCCTCAAAAGCCCGGAACACATCAATATCGCATTGTCACAGCCAGCCGAGGGTATTTCCCAGCAGGTTTATATGGTACATGATCCTCAGAAGGTTAAACTTATCACAACACTCCTTAAAGACTCAGATTATAAAAGTGTTCTTATTTTTTGTTCAAGAAAGGAAACCGTTAAGGACCTGAACCGGACATTGAGAAGAGAAGGTATTAAAGTTGAGGCATTTCACTCTGATCTCGAGCAGGAACAGCGGGAAACCATTCTCAGAGCCTTTAAAAGCCGGCAGTTACCTGTAATTATTGGGACTGACGTACTGAGTCGCGGTATTGATGTTACAGGTATTAGTCTGGTAATTAATTTCGATGTGCCACCCGATCCTGAAGACTATATCCATCGTATCGGTCGGACTGCACGGGCGGAAACAAAGGGTACTGCCATAACTTTCGTGAATGAAAGGGACCAGCGTAAATTTTCTTATATTGAGGCATTAATCGCTAAAGAGATCCCCCGCATGACTTTGCCGGAAGATATAGGTGAGGGCCCAGCCTATAATCCGACTATGAGGAGGTCATCAGGCCCTAGAACAAATAATAAAAACGGCCGGAGTAAAAAGACCTGGCCTAAAAAACAGGCCTGATAAGAATTATGGGATACAATCTACCAGATTAGCCCATCTGGAGATAAATTCTATTATATCGATTTTATTGTAAATTTAGAAGGACAAACAGCCTCTGTCATTTTGGACTCCAATTATTAAAAACAAAGCGATTGAAAATGTTATTTAAAAGCTATTAATAATTACTATGATAATTCTTCAGAATGAATTTTTAAACGTACAGATAAGCCCATTGGGTGCACAGCTTACGTCGCTGTTCAATAAACTCAACCAAACCGAACACCTTTGGCAGGCAGATCCTTCAATTTGGGGATTTCATGCTCCAAATTTGTTTCCGGTAGTAGGCGAATGTTTTAATCGTGAAATCCAGGTTAATGGCCAGCCTTATCCAATGGAAAGGCACGGGTTTGCACGCACATCCGAGTTTGCGATTCATGACTGTTCGGAGGTACATGCAAAATTCTCCTTAAGCCATTCTGATATTACATCAAAATCTTATCCTTTTAAATTTTCGTTTCAGGTGCTTTTCGACCTTTTCGATGCAGAACTAAGGATAAGCTACAAAGTGATTAATCAGGATGAAAATGCGATATATTTTTCAGTTGGGGCACATCCAGCTTTTAACATTCCATTTTTTAAAGGTGAAAGCTATAACGATTATTATATCGAATTTGAGCAGGAGGAGGAGCTAGTTCAGCATTTATTATCTGAGGAAGGATTTTTTAACGGCCTGACTGAACCAGTTATTCAGAGTAGCAAAAAAATTGATTTGGACAAACGACTTTTTGATAGTGGAGCATTGGTCTTCAAAAAGCTTTCATCCAGAGAGGTACTTATCAAAAATCACAAAACCCCTAATTTCATATCAGTATCTTTCCCCCACTTCGAATCGCTTGGGATATGGGCAGCACCTGGTGCAGATTTCGTATGCATTGAACCCTGGCTAGGGTATGCCGACAGTGTTGGCGGTACAGGAGAGTTTTGCAACAAGGAAGGTATAAGGACGCTCGAACAGGGACACGTATTCGAAATTGACTATACCATTGGGATTACCTGATTTTAACAATTCTGGCAAGGTATTGATCCATATCATCTTCAAATACTAATTCACAAAATAATTCGTGCTTTCTAGATATGGTTTTAAGACGGTCAAAATCAATGTATAGCCACTTGAACCAGTTCCCTTTAAGTGATTCATATTCATATTGATATGAAATCTGTCCATAGTAATTCTCAACTGGTAAATCCTCATTAGAATAGAGGTAAGAAATATCAGACGAGTCGAGAAGGATCTGACCGTCCTTTTTAAGTAAGGTCTTCAGGTGTGGCAATAAAGTATTCAAGCCATTCATATCCCCGCAAAGGCCAATACCATTCATCAGGAGCAGCAGTGTATCATATTGCTTCTGCGCGGTGAATATATCTCCGTGAATTACTTTTTTAACACCCCTGCTTTTCATGATCTCACAGGCAGCGGACGAAATTTCCAGCGCCGTAATGTCCTGGGCATATCCCTGCAATATGAGGGAATGAGCACCAACTCCAGCACCTATATCGAGTATCGATCGCTTGCTCAAGCTTAATGCAAATTCCTCCAGTTCGGATATTTCATCCTCGGATCGAAAAAATACTTCGACCGGCATCTCTTCCGGCTTTCCGTAATTATTATGAAGCCATAACTTTCCAGATTCCCCAAACTGGTGGAAATCCTGTAATGCTTTTCCAAATACGTCCGAATTCGACGCTGTTATTAACGGAAGAGAATTTTTCCGGACCGATTTCACTTTTTAATTTAAATCTTAGTCAAAAATACGTTTTTAGTTTATCTTAACCCTCTTGCGAAGGCTGAAATTATAACACTTTATACTAAAAATATTAGTATATTGCATCCCGTTAATTTATCGTCCTACTTTAATTAATTTACAAAATATGTCGACTGAAGTTAAATGCCCTGCCTGTAGTCATTCGTTTCCTCTGGAAGAGGCCATCGGCAAAGAGTATGAACAGGAGCTAAGGGATAAAATGATAGCGTGGCAGAAAAAAAAGGATGAGGAATTCCAAAGGAAAGAGGAAGAATTAAAGGGACAGCAAAAAGAGCTTGCATTGAAGTATGAGCGGCAATTAGTAGCAGAACGAAAAAATTTGGAAGAAGGGGTAAGAAAGAGTATTGCTGCGGATTTTGAAAATCAATTAGCGCTACTGGAAAATTGCAATAAGGAAAACGAAGAAAAATTGAAGTTAGCACGTGAAAAAGAGCTTGGGTTTTTACAGAAGGAACAGGAACTAAAAAATAAAGAAGTAGAAATAGAACTCAGTTTTCAAAGAAAACTTCAGGATGAGCGTGTGCAAATCTCCGAACAGATTAGAAAACAGGAGCTTGAGAGAAATCAGATAAAGGAAACTGAACATCAGCTAAAATTAAAAGAGTACGAGAAGCAAATTGAAGATCAAAAAAAATTAGTGGAAGAAATGCGCCGGAAGGCCGAACAGGGATCCATGCAATTACAGGGTGAAGTGCAGGAACTGATTTTGGAGGAGCTTTTGAGAAATAATTTCCCATTTGATGAGATTGGAGAAGTAGGAAAGGGAATCAGAGGTGCAGATTGTATTCAGACAGTAAGGAATAAATTTGGGCAGGATTGCGGTAGAATTATTTATGAGAGTAAGCGGACAAAGGATTTTGGTAACGACTGGATCGACAAACTTAAAAAAGATATGCGCGGTGCCGGAGTCGATGTAGCTGTTATTGTAACACAGTGTTTTCCTAAGGGAATGGATTGCTTTGGTGAAAAAGACGGCGTGTGGATATGTTCTTTTGAAGAGGTTAAAGCTGTTGCTTATGTACTACGAGATGGTATCATCAAGCTTTCCAATGCAGCCAAATCACAGGAGAACAGGGGTGATAAAATGCATATGCTGTATGACTATCTTACTGGTACAGAATTTTCGGAACAGTGGAAGGCGATTCGGGAGGGATATATGAGTATGCGGCTCTCCATTCATAAAGAAAGGGATGCCATGGAGAAAATGTGGAAAATGAGGGAAAAGCAGTTGGATAAAGTCCTTATAAATGCATCTGGTATAAAGGGTTCTATCGAAGGAATTGCCGGGGCGGACACCATTTCGCTGAGTTTGACAGATGACGAGGATGATACTTTGTTGTTGGAGTAGATTCACCTGTCTCCG
The DNA here is from genome assembly GCF_046590655.1 of Daejeonella sp. Taxonomy (GTDB): domain Bacteria; phylum Bacteroidota; class Bacteroidia; order Sphingobacteriales; family Sphingobacteriaceae; genus Daejeonella. Next base: position 27,057 of record NZ_JBKJUM010000017.1, on the reverse strand, counting down.
CGCTCACTCCAATTCGTTACCTTCGCATATTAATTTAAGCTATAATAGTGCTATTAGACAAACTCAAACTCAGCAAGCCTTTAATACGATCAATGACAGAAGCAGGCTTTCTTGGTCCGAAGGAAATCCAATCGAAATCCATGTCACGCATTCTGGGTGGGCAGGACCTTATTGCAGTAGGACCGGAGGGTTCGGGTAAGACAACAACTTATGTTCTGGCTGTTTTAATGCGCTTGAAGTATGGCTTTGAAGAAGCGCCGAGAGCTCTGATTCTCGTTCCCGACAAGGAACGTATAATTGAATTGAACGAAAAGTTCGACCTTTTGAATCGAAATAATACTATCCGGATAGTTACTCTGCATCCGGATGGAAACGTGGAAGCGCAGATAAATGCCGTTACTGATGGTGCGGATATAGTTATCGCCACCCCAGACCGCGCGCGTGCGGTATATCTTAAATTAGGTCTGAATCTCAATAAGATTATCATGTTTATTGTTGATGATGCCGCTGAAATTATAAAAAAAGGAATGCAGCTTCCTGTTGCGGAACTTGCACGAAGTATTGTCAAATGTCAGCATCTGATTTTTACAGAAGTGATACACGATAAACTGAACTTACTGATCGATCAGTTTATGAATCAGCCAACAGTAATCGAAGTTTCTGAATTAGTCGAAAAACAGCTTGAAACGCTTGATCAGGTTCTATATCAGGTTCCGGATTACAAGACTAAACTGAATCTTTTGAATATGCTGATGGAAGATGCAGAAGTGTTCAACAAGGTAATTGTATTTGTAAATACAAGATTAACTTCCGAAAAGGTATTCAAAAGCTTATTTAAAAGATTTGACAAACAGGTTTCAGTATATAAACCTCTTTTTTTTGATCATCCCGGTTTTGATCTGATTAGTGAATTTATAAATTCTAAAGAGACAAGGATATTGGTGGTGGCGGATGATCTTAAAGAAAACTTTGATTTGAGTGGGATTCCATTCATTGTGCATCTTGAAATTCCTGCAGAAAAAGAAACCTTTATAAGCCGAATTGTAAAAGGTACTGATAATACTGAAGGTATAGCAATTAGTTTGGCAACTGATATTGAATTGGTTACAGTAAAAAAGATTGAACAGGCTATTGGTCGGATTATTCCTGTGACAGAACTTCCAGATAATCTAATCATTGAGAAAAATACCGTAAAGGGATCAAGAGTAAAACACAAGTCTACGGGTGAAGAAGAAATGGCGGGTGCCGCCTTTCATGAGAAGAAAGATAGCAATAATAAAGACTACAATTATAGCTCGCGTGAGAAGGCGAAAATGAAGTTTAAGAACCGTTGAGGGGGAGGTCTGAAGTCGTAAGGCGGAGCACTATCTATCAAAATGTGTAGCTCTTGTTTTGAAAAATGCTACAAGAAGTTTTTAGCAAATTTTCATCTGGAATATTGTTAAAATTCGTAATAATAATATATTTGTTCTGCCTCTTCCAAGGGGCATGTTTTTCATAGATAGATGTAGGGTCGAATACTTGTATTCGACCCTTTTTTATTTCATATAATAGGAGGATATTTGACTTCTGTAAAACATGTAGGGTATCAGTGTCTCACTTAATAATATGAAAAGAAAAATAGCAATTGCCATAACCGGTGCAAGTGGGTCAGTATATGCGAAGGTATTGCTTGATAAAATTGTATTGTTGCGAACTCAGGTCTCTGAAGTAGGAGTTATAATGTCTGATAATGCTATGGATGTCTGGAAACACGAATTAGGCAATACCGCTTATGAAAATTATGACTTGAACTTTTTTGATAAACACGATTTCAATGCCCCCTTCGCCTCAGGCTCGGCCGGATATGATACCCTGATTGTTTGCCCTTGCTCTATGGGTACTCTTGGAAGAATAGCTACAGGTCTCTCTAACGATTTGATAACGCGGGCCGCTGACGTTATTCTTAAAGAAAGACGCAAACTCGTCCTGGTAGTGAGGGAAACTCCCTATAACCTCATCCACATTAACAATATGAAAACGGTTACTGAAGCCGGAGGGATCATTTGTCCGGCAACCCCTTCTTTTTACAGTATTCCAAAAACAATCGAAGAAGTAGCGACGACGGTCATAAGCCGGGTAATAGATTTGGTGGGATTAGATGATGAGTCATTTAGGTGGGGAGTTAAAAATTGAGAATAGAGAATTTCAATTCTCCGCTTTCTACTCTCCATTCTCCATTAAATTGTTTCGTATATTTGCACCTTACATGAACAAAAAAGTTGCATTTTATACTCTCGGCTGTAAACTAAATTTTTCCGAAACCTCGGCTATTGGACGTCAGTTTAATGAGGCTGGTTTCGACACGGTTTCTTTTACCAGTAATGCCGATATCTTTATAATCAACACATGTTCAGTAACAGATCATGCTGATAAGAAATGCCGTAAAGTAGTACAGGAAGCTTTAAAACACTCGCCCGAAGCATATATAGTAATTGTAGGATGTTACGCCCAGCTCAAGCCAGAAGATATATCAAACATTCCCGGTGTCGACATTGTGCTGGGAGCGGCAGAAAAATTCCGGATCATTGAATATATCAGCGACCTAACCAAAGAAGCCAAACCTAAAGTTTATAACCAACCAATCGGGTTGACCAGGGAATTTATTCCATCATTTTCTTTTGGCGATAGAACCCGAACCTTTTTGAAAGTTCAGGATGGTTGTGATTACATTTGTACATTTTGTACTATTCCTTTGGCAAGAGGGAACAGCCGGAGTGATACAATTTTTCATGTGATTCAGCAAGCAAAAGAAGTAGCTGCTTCAGGAGTTAAAGAGATTGTTTTGACTGGAGTCAACCTGGGCGATTTCGGCATCCGTGATGGCGATAGAGAAGACAGGCTTTTTGACCTTATACAAGCCTTGGACAGTGTCCAGGGTATTGACCGTATCCGGATTTCTTCAATTGAGCCCAACCTTTTATCTGACGAGATTATTGAATTTGTAGCAGGGTCAAAGAAGTTTGTTCCGCACTTTCATATTCCTCTTCAGTCAGGATCGAATAAGATTCTTGGGCTGATGCGCAGGCGTTATCGGAGAGAGCAATATGCCGAGAGGTTAGCTTTGATCAAAAAGCTTATCCCTGATTGCTGCATAGGAGTTGATGTGATTATTGGCTTTCCTGGCGAAACCCGCGAGGATTTTATTGACACTTACAACTTCCTTAACGATCTTGAAATATCCTATCTGCATGTTTTCAATTACTCGGAAAGGGATAATACTCCGGCCGCTGCGATGGAAGGAAAAGTGCCCGGGTCCCAAAGATCAGACAGGAGTAAAATGCTGCACATTCTTTCAGATAAGAAACGCCGGGCATTCTATCATACTCAAGTTGGAAAGCCAGGCTCTGTGCTTTTCGAAGCGGATCATAAAGATGGTTTTATGCATGGTTTCAGCCGTAATTATGTTAAGGTTAAAACTCCGTATGATCCTCTTTTGGTTAATGAACTCAGAGAAGTGAAATTTGAAACCATCGCTTCTGATGGGGATATGGAAATTAGTGAAACCGCGGAAATGTTTGCACATTGATCTGGCTTTCATCTTTAAATACCCTTTTTTTATTGTTTCGAGCATGTATATTTGACCTATGTTTCCAACTATAACCCATCTTATTGAATACCTGACAGGCATTCATATTCCCTTACCAATCCAAACTTTCGGTTTTTTTGTAGCTCTTGCTTTTGCAGCAGGCTACTGGGCACTTTCCCAGGAGTTCAAACGGAAGGAAAAACTTGGACTTGTACATCCATTCACGAGGGAAATTATAGTCGGAGAGCCTGCTTCAATTGCTGAGTTATTTTTCAACGGTTTCTTCGGATTCCTTATGGGCTTTAAGCTGCTTGAAGGCTTATTGCATTATTCGGACTTTGTGGCCAACCCCCAAACTTTTATACTTTCTGGTCGGGGCAATATCATTGGGGGCCTTTTATTGGGCGGACTCTTTGTTTACTGGTCTTACGCCGAAAAGAAAAAAGAGGTTTTAACTCAGCCAAAAACTATCAAAGAATTGGTACATCCTCACCAGATCATGGGTAGTCTTTTAATGTGGGCGGCTGTTGGAGGTTTTTTAGGAGCTAAAATCTTTCATAACCTGGAATATTGGGACGATTTTATGCAAGATCCAATAGGAGGCTTACTATCATTTAGTGGTTTAACATTCTATGGAGGGCTTTTTGTAGGAGGGGCAGCAGTCCTTTATAAGGCGAAACAATATGGAATTAAATGGATCCATATGATAGACATCGCTGGTCCGGGTCTAATGCTTGCTTATGCAGTCGGGCGTATAGGATGCCATTTATCAGGTGATGGCGACTGGGGAATAGTAAACCAGGCTCCAAAGCCGGGATGGCTAAACTGGGCTCCGGACTGGGTTTGGGCTTTTAAGTATCCTCATAACGTTGTGAACGAAGGTATTCCTATCGCCGGTTGTGTCGGTAATTTCTGTAATGAACTCCCCCTTCCGGTATATCCTACTCCCTTTTACGAGGTACTAATGGGTTTGGCTATATTTGGCTTTCTCTGGTCGATCCGCGACAGAATTAAAATTCCAGGGATTATGGTTTCCCTGTATCTTATACTGAATGGAATTGAACGTTTCCTTATAGAAGGCATTCGGGTGAACTCAAAATATCATGTCATGGGATTTGGGTTTACCCAGGCTGAATTGATCTCTGCGTTTTTGATATTAACGGGTATTGCCGGACTTTTCTGGTCCGTCAATCAGGCGAAAAAGCATCAGGAAGGCGCTCCACATAAATAGTCTATGGAGCTTTCTGACCTTATAAAAAAAGTTATACTACTTACTAACGAGGTCGGGGAATTTATCCGTTGCGAGTCACAGATTTTTGATAGTAAGAACATTGAGTACAAGGGCTTGCATGACATGGTCTCGTATGTTGATAAAACTGCCGAGAGAGATCTTGTTGAGGGTCTCGCCCGTATTCTCCCGGAGGCCGGGTTCATCACCGAAGAAAAAACAAATATTACCCTTTGCGAGGAATACAACTGGATAATCGATCCGCTTGACGGTACAACCAATTTTATACATGGAGTGCCGACATTTTCCATTAGCATTGCACTTCAATATAAAGAAGAACTTGTACTTGGAGTGATTTATGAGATCAATCGTGATGAGTGTTTTTCCGCATGGAAGAATGGTGGCGCTTATCTCAATGGAAAGAGAATTTGTGTTTCAAATGCATCAACTCTCGAAAATACCCTGCTCGCGACTGGTTTTCCATTCTATGAATTTTCGAAAATGGAAAAATATCTGAATGTCCTGCGTGTTTTGATGCAGAAATGCCACGGTCTTCGCCGGATAGGATCCGCCGCAGTAGACCTCGCTTATGTGGCATGCGGACGTTTTGATGGTTATTTCGAATATAATCTAAACTCATATGATATAGCTGCGGGTATGATATTAGTACGGGAGGCAGGTGGCCATACATCTGACTTTAAAGGTGGGGAGGAGTGTTTTAATCGTCGTGAAATTGTAGCGACTAATGGAAGAATTTCCTCTCAATTGCTTAATGTAATAGGAAAAGAGTTCGGCGATTAATTATTAACTTGGATAATTACCAATCGCAATTACTAAGAAAATCTTATCACGACTACTTTCCATATTTGTTCTCATTCAATTCGTGAGGCCAGCCAGGAACCAATCAAATGTCATTGAACCAGACGATATATCCAGTGATTATCCAGCTCCTGACAATATCAAAGCAATGATAAAAACTTCCTGCTACGACTGCCATTCCAACAATACAAATTATCCATGGTATTCCCAGATTCAGCCCCTGGCATGGCGGCTAAACCATCATATTGAAGAAGGAAAGGATGAGCTTAATTTTTCAGACTTTGCCGCTTTCAATACTCGCTACAAATCACATAAACTGGACGAAATTATGGAATTTTGATATTTGATCCTCCTCTAAAGTGCTTCCGAGACTACCTCTGTTACCTCTGGGACCATACGTTTCAGTAAGTTCTCTATTCCTGATTTCAGTGTGATTGTAGAAGAAGGGCAACCGCTGCACGATCCGCGTAATTCTACGGTTACAACTCCCTCATTATATGATTTGTAACTTATCGCACCGCCATCCTGCTCCACGGCTGGGCGAACGTAGTCGTGAAGTATCTGCTGTATTTTAATTTCTGTTTCTGTCCCTTCAAAATTGGCAGCAGTATCTTCTTTATCTTGAATGATCAGCTCGGATTCAACAGCTCCCTTAACAAATTCTTTAAGAATTGGTTCGATATCTTCCCAGTCTGCACCTTCTGATTTAGTAATAGTAACAAAGTTGCTTGCGAAAAATACTCCGGTCACAAAATTGAATTTGAATAATTCGCGTGCGAATTGTGATTTCTCTGCGCTTTCTTTCGTAGGGAAGTCAACACTGTTATTCGTCAGCAGTTTATTAACTAAAAATTTCCTTGTAGCCGGGTTAGGGGTACTTTCAGTATAAACGTTGGTGATTGATGTTGCTGTGCTCATGTCATAAAAATATATGTAAAATTACGATTTTTTAGAATTACGAATGCAGCCTAATAAGTTATGACAAGTGTATGACTGCTTACAGACCAGTATAGTTAAAAGGGCTTACAGCCTTCAATTCTGATTTAACTTCTTCTGAAACATCCAGCGTGTCTACAAATTGACTGATGGTTTTCTGATTCACACCACTATTAGTTCTAGTTAACTCCTTTAACGCTTCATACGGATTTGGATACCCTTCGCGCCGAAGCACTGTTTGTATAGCTTCCGCAACGACCGACCAATTCGCTTCCAGATCTGCTTTGATAGCGTCTTTATTGATCAGTAGTTTTTTCAAGCCCCTGACGGTCGACTTTATTGCAATGAGAGTATGAGCAAGTGGAACGCCAATATTCCGAAGTACTGTCGAGTCTGTAAGGTCACGTTGAAGACGGGAGATGGGCAACTTCGCCGCAAGATGCTCGAAAATTGCATTCGCCAGGCCCAGATTCCCTTCAGAATTTTCAAAATCGATAGGGTTAACTTTATGAGGCATAGCAGATGATCCAACTTCTCCGGCTTTAATTTGCTGCTTAAAGTAATTCATCGAAATATACGACCACATATCCCTGTTGAGATCGATGAGAATATTGTTGATTCGTTTTAACGCATCACAATGGGCGGCGAAATTGTCATAATGTTCAATTTGAGTCGTAAATTGAGAACGGTTCAGTTTCAAGCCAAAATTGACAAACCGATTTGCAAAAGCAATCCAATCTACTTTGGGATATGAAATATAGTGAGCATTGAAATTGCCTGTTGCACCGCCGAATTTCGCAGAGAAAGGTATTGTCCTTAGCTGGACTAATTGCGCTTCGATTCTTTCAATAAATACCTGCAGCTCTTTACCAAGCCTTGTGGGTGAAGCAGGCTGGCCATGGGTGTGAGCAAGCATCGGTATCTCAGACCATTCTGAGACACGTTTTTTCAATTCCTCTCCAAGCTCATTTAATGCAGGTATATAAGAATTTTCAATCGCAAGTTTAAACGAGTGGGGAATTGCGGTGTTATTTATGTCCTGCGAAGTCAGCCCGAAATGGATAAATTCCTTAAATTCATCAAGATCTAATTTAGAAAATTCATCTTTTATGAAATACTCCACAGCCTTAACATCGTGATTGGTTGTTTTTTCAATCTCTTTCACTGCTTCAGCATCCAAATTATCGAATTTGAGGTAAAGTGACCTTAAGGCTCCGAATTTTCCTTTATCAAAATTAGAAAGCTGTGGCAAAGGTAGCTCGCAAAGGGAAATAAAATATTCGATCTCTACATATACTCTGTACTTGATTAGCGCAGCTTCAGAAAAATACTCTGCAAGTTCTGAAGTTGCTTTATGGTAACGTCCGTCAATTGGAGAAATAGCTGACAATGGCGATAGGTTCATTCGTATAAGTTTTCTGCAAAGGTAAGGTTTTTGAAACTAGCTGAACCCCGGAGGTATTTTCAGACCTATATTTTCTAATCAAAGGCTTATGCTCATCCTAATGTCATTTACGAATAAATTAATATTATTAATGTAGGAAACTTTGGTATTAAAAAAAGTTTCCATAGTATTGCATCGAAATTATTAGAAGGTAAGCAATTGGAAGTAAAAGAATATATAATCTCTGAATCAGACAATCTTTTTTGTCAGCATGGATTTAAGAGTGTCACGATGGATGACCTTGCCAAACACCTTGGCATGTCGAAAAAGACGATTTATTTGCATTTCAGCGATAAGAATGAGATCGTAAATATGGTGATCGAAAATAAGCTAAATTGCCAGAAATGCCTCATAAAGGAAGGTGCAGAAAAAGCAGAGAACGCTGTTCACGAAGTTTTCTTTGCTGTAACAAATATGAAGGAACTTCTCTCTAACATGAACCCTAATCTTTTTTACGATCTTCAAAAATATCATCCCCAGGCCTGGATGTACTTTAAAAATTTTCGTCAGAAGAATGTCTATGAAACAATATATAATAACCTGATGAGAGGAATAAAGGAAGGTTATTATCGAAGAGATATTAAATGTGATATTTTGACCCAAATGAGGCTTGAACAAATTGATTTGATTTTTTCAAACAGTTCAGAATACACAAACGGAAAGTACGGTATAGCCAGGGTAATGTCAGAATTGACAGAGCATTTTCTATATGGTATCTGTTCCCTTAAAGGACACAAATTAATTAATAAATACAAAGAGATTACAGAAGAAGAATAAGTACTTATGAAATACAAATACCTAACCTTAATTTTATTCCTTTTGCTCGGGCTGGCTGTAAAGGCTCAACAATTAGATACGATTGCGGCATTAAGCCTTAAACAAGCGATTGATTATGCCCAAAATCATCAGGTTGCAATACTTAACGCACGTATAGACGAAGATATTGCGCGAAATACAGTTATGCAAACTATCGGTATGGGACTTCCTCAGGTAAGCGGGAATGCCAACTTTCAGGATTTTATCAAGCTGCCAACCAGCCTGTTGCCGGGTGAATTCTTTGGCCAGCCCGGTACCCAGGTCCCTGTTCAATTTGGAGTTAAATATCAATCATCGGTAGGACTTGAACTGAATCAACTCTTGTTTGACGGATCATACCTGGTCGGACTTCAGGCATCCAGGACTTTTAAAGAGTTATCAAATAAAAACCTCACCCGGACGCGCATCGAAACAACTGTGGCGGTAACCAAGGCATATTTCTCGGTTTTGGTTAGTAATGAGCAGTTAAAGCTTCTCGATGCAAATATGGAAAGACTGCGAAAGACGCTTAGTGATACCGAAGCTCTGTTTAAAAATGGCTTTGTCGAAAAAATAGATGTAGATCGTCTAACGGTCCTCAAAAACAACCTGGAAACAGAAAGGGAGAACGTAATAAGGCTTCTTGCTTTGAATGTTAATCTCTTAAAGTTTCAAATGGGTATGACGGTAAATAGTCAGCTGACATTAACTGATTCGATTACAAGTCTCCAGACAGATCAGACAGTATTGGCTCGCGATACGAGCGTCTACCGTAACAGGATTGAATATTCCTTGCTTGAGACACAAAAGAAATTGTATGAGTTCGACCTAAAGCGTTATAAGAGCCAGTTTCTTCCATCCTTGTCGGCATTTGGAAACACTTCCCAAAGTTTTCAGTCGAACAATTTTTCACAATTGTTTGATACAAACTTCCCCAGTACTATAATTGGTTTGCGACTGTCTGTACCTATTTTTTCGGGTGGCATAAAACTGAATCAAGTACGGAACGCGAAAATGGTGATATTAAAAACGCAAAATAATTTGATGAATCTCCAAAATGGGATAAATCTTGAAGTTGATCAGGCACAGACAAATTACACTAACAGCCTTAAGTCTTTGGATAATCAGAAAAGGAATATGGAACTGGCGCAAGAAGTATTAAGAGTTTCCAAGATTAAGTATGAGCAGGGAGTAGGATCGAGTATTGAAGTTACCACCGCTGAAACTTCATTGAAAGAATCCCAAAATAATTACATCAACGCGCTTTATGATTTAATGATCAATAAAGTTAATGTTGATAAAGCATCAGGTAGAATTACTTATTAATAGTTCATAAGAAATATCTGATATGATTATTTCAAAAATTAATTAGCAACCAAAGAATACTGCCAAAGGCTTTTTCGGGCAGATAAATCTCATTTTAAAAACCAACAACACTTCTATGAAAAACTTAATATTTATAGGTATTGCTGTTTTCCTGACAGCATGTGGAGGAAAATCCATTGATAAAAAAACTGAGCTCGAAACGCTTAAAAAGGAGAGGGTTGAAATCAATTCTAAAATAGCCGCCCTGGAAGCTGAGCTGGGAGCCTCAAAGAATTTGCAAGACGTTAAAATGGTTAGTATACTTGAAGTACAGGAAAGTACATTCAGTAATTTTCTGGAGGTTCAGGGAAGGATTGATGCCGAAGACAATGTTCAGGTCAGCCCCGAAGCCCAGGGAGTAGTAACTGCCGTATACGCGTCAATTGGACAAAATGTGGGTCGGGGACAAATATTGGCGCAAATTGATGACAAAGTATTACGACAAAGCATTTCGGAACTTCAAACGCAGTTGGATCTTGCAAATACCTTGTTTCAGCGTCAGAAGAATCTTTGGGATCAAAAAATTGGTACCGAGGTTCAGTTCATTAATGCAAGAACACAAAAAGAAGCCGCAGAGCGCCGAATTGCAACCCTTAGGTCTCAAATAGCAATGTACAAGATCAAAGCTCCAATCTCAGGAACAATAGATGCGATGGATATGAAAGTGGGTTCGATTGCATCGCCGGGTATGTATTCCATACGGATCATTAATGCAAGCAAATTAAAAGCAAAAGCTCAGGTCGCCGAATCTTATGCGGGAAGAGTTAGTCAGGGGGATGATGTGCAGGTAATACTTCCCGATGTACCGGATACAATCACTACCAAAATATCTTTTGCTTCAAAAAGCATTGATCCGGTATCAAGAAGTTTCAATGTTGAAATCAAACTTCCCTCAAATTCAAGATACCGTCCGAATATGCTAAGTATTTTGAAGATTGTAGATTACAGAAATGATAAAGCATTGGTAGTACCTGTTAATGCTATACAGAAGGCTGAAAACGGGGACTATTTATTTATTTCTGAAAATGGCAAAGCAAAACGCGTGAATATTCAAACCGGTAAGGTTTCTGATGGGAAGGCTGAAGTTCTTTCAGGTCTTAAAGCAGGTGATAAAATTGTGGTGGCTGGTACTAATGGGCTAAGTGAGGGCGACATTGTAAAAGCTAATTAATTTAATACTATCCGGCTTTTGGAGAAAAAATTAAAATAAAAATGGAAGACATTAACAAAGAGTTTAAACCATCCAGTTGGGCTATCGAGAATAGGACTGCAATCTATATTCTGACAGTTATCATCGCCATAATCGGATATTCATCATATCTGGGCCTTCCGAAAGAAAACTTTCCTGAGGTGATTATTCCCAAGATCTTCATACAAACTGTATATCCTGGTACTTCCCCTGCAAATATGGAGAACCTGGTGACTAAGCAGATCGAAAAACAGTTAAAGTCTACTTCAGGCTTAAAGAAAATAACGTCAAATTCCTATCAGGATTTTTCGATCATTACTGCTGAGTTCAATACGAATGTAGATATTAAAGATGCAAAACAGCGAGTAAAAGATGCAGTTGATAAAGCCCGGCAAGATCTGCCTACAGATTTGCCGAATGATCCTAACGTGATGGACATTAACCTTTCAGACCTTCCGATCATGTACCTGAATATTTCAGGTGATTATGATCTCAAAAGTTTGAAGAAATATGCAGAGGATATACAGGATCAGGTTGAAAGTTTAAAGGAAATTTCAGGTGTGGATATCGTTGGCGCCCTTGACCAGGAAGTTCAGATCAATGCTGACCTAAATAAAATGGCCGCTGCACAAATCTCTTTCGGCGATATTGAACGGGCTGTGGGGTATGAAAACCTGACTATTTCAGGCGGTACCATTAAAATGGATGGTGTCCGCAGAACACTAAATGTTAAAAAGGAATTTGCAAGCGCAAATGAAATTGCAAATCTGATTATTAAAACTCCGACAGGCGCTTCAGTTTATTTAAGAGATATCGCAGAAGTAAAAGACTCATTTAAAGAACAGGAAAGTTATGCCCGTTTATATGGAAAGAACGTAATCACACTTAACGTTAAAAAGAGAAGCGGCGAAAATCTTATCGATGCATCGGATAAGATCAATACTCTGGTTCAGGAGTTAAAGGCTACCGCATTGCCTGAAAATCTGAATGTTACAATTACAGGCGATCAGTCTAATAAAACGCGTGTTACACTCCACGACCTGATCAATACTATAATCATTGGTTTTATTTTGGTGACCCTTATTCTGATGTTCTTTATGGGTGTTACCAATGCCATTTTCGTAGCGCTATCAGTGCCATTGTCTATGTTTATTGCATTTATGGCGATGCCTGCACTGGGAGGTCTTTTTGGCTTTAGTTTTACTATGAATATGATGGTTCTATTCTCTTTTCTTTTGGGATTGGGAATAGTTGTTGATGATGCTATCGTAGTTATTGAAAATACTCACCGCCTTTTTCAAAACGGTAAAGTGCCGATTAAGAAGGCTGCAAAGGAAGCCGCGGCTGAGGTGTTTCTGCCGGTCTTGTCAGGAACTCTTACAACGCTTGCACCTTTTGTTCCATTGCTGTTTTGGCCCGGTGTAATAGGGGAATTTATGTTTTTCCTCCCTATGACATTGATCATTACTTTACTTGCCTCACTGATTGTTGCTTATATCATAAATCCAGTTTTCGCCGTGGACTTTATGAAACCTGAAGATCATAGTCCCCTTAAACCAAAATTTGATAAAAGTGTGAAAAAAACCTTATTGTTTTTTGGAGGCGTGGCTGTACTTTGTTATCTGATAGATTTTGGTCTGGGAAATTTCGTGGTGTTTCTGGCACTTTTGTATTTATTACATCACTTTTTCCTCGCAAAAAGCATACAAAAATTCCAGACTATAACATGGCCTGGTATACAGAACCGTTATGTATCTGTACTTGATTGGGCATTAAAGTGGCCGAGGGCGATACTTTGGGGTACAGTTGGATTATTCGTGTTTACAATCGGTTTGATGATGGTGGTTCCACCGAAAGTAGTGTTCTTTCCAACCAGCGACCCTAATTTTGTATTTGTCTACATCCATTTGCCTGTGGGAACTGATCAGGCCTTCACAAACGAGGTCGTTAGGAAGGTAGAAAATGATGTGACCAAAGTAGTCGGTAGAAATAATGTGGATGTATCTTCTATCATTTCTAACGTGACTATTGGTGTTACCGACCCTCAAAGTGAAGATCAGGGTCAGTATACAAATATGGGAAAAGTTACTGTGGCCTTTGTTCAATTTGGCAAGCGGACCGGAGAACGCACTTCCATTTATCTGGATAAGATCCGCAAAGCTGTAAAAGGTATTCCAGGGGCCGAGATAACTGTAGCTCAGGAGCAAGGCGGTCCGCCAACAGCGAAACCAATCAGCATAGAGATAACAGGAAATAACCTCGACTCGCTAGTCAAAACTTCTGAAAGCTTAAAGCAGTACCTGGTTGCAAAGCAAATTGCCGGTGTAGAGGAACTTAAGTCTGACTTTCAGAACAACAAACCGGAAATCATTTTTGATATTGACCGGGAAAGAGCTAATAGGGAAGGGATATCATCCGGCCAAATAGGTATGGATCTACGGACCGCCATTTTTGGGAAAGAAGTTTCTAAGTTTCGGGATGCAGATGAAGATTATGAAATCAATCTTCGCGCTGCTGAATCACAGAGAAACAACCTCGAGGCTTTAAGGAACATGAAAATGACCTATCGGGATATGGGTATGGGGGGAATAATCCGGCAGGTGCCTTTGTCATCATTTGCTTCAATTGATTATGTTAACACATATGGCGCGATAAAGCGTAAACAGGAAAAAAGGATCATCATACTCTCATCCAATGTATTGGGCGAGTATAATCCGAATGAAGTCGTGGCAAATATCCAAAGCGAAATTGATCAGTATAGCCCTCCGGCAGGTATAGAAGTTAAAATGGCGGGCGAGCAGGAGGAACAACAGGAGACCATGAATTTCCTTGGCACCGCATTAATGATCTCAATGGGACTCATTTTGATCATTTTGGTTGCTCAATTTAATTCAATATCTAAACCATTAATAATTCTGAGTGAAATAGGACTTAGCATTATTGGTGTGTTATTAGGTGTAACAATCTTCCGAATGGATATGTCTATAGTAATGTCCGGTGTTGGAATTGTTGCACTTGCAGGTATTGTAGTTCGTAATGGAATTCTTCTCGTTGAGTTTACTGAACTGATGATAGAACAGGGCATGAGTGTTCGCGATGCCATTCTTGAAGCAGGGCGTACACGCATGACGCCTGTGCTATTGACTGCAACGGCTACGATGCTCGGGCTTATACCACTTGCAGTAGGTTTAAATATGGACTTTACAACTTTGTTCAGCGAATTCAATCCACACCTTTATTTTGGTGGAGATAACGTTGCATTCTGGGGACCACTATCATGGACTATGATTTTCGGGCTTAGTTTTGCAACATTCCTGACCCTTGTTTTAGTTCCTTGTATGCTGCTTCTCGCAGATTCAAACAAAAAGAAAATCCGGAGCCTGTTTAAGAAAGAAAGTCCTGAAATAGTTTAGTTTTAGTTTAGGTTTATGGGCGGGCTTCGAAAGGAGCCCGTTTTTTTTAGAAATGAGCCAAGAACCAAAACCCAGGAATCAAGACAGGGGCGCGTGATAGATGTAAAGGCTGATTATAGAAAGGTTACCACAGGCTTTGCTTAGAAAAGAAAACGTCATTAATAGAAAAGAACCAGGAATAATGAGCCACCACAATGCTTCGTAATTACTGAAAGTCCCAGTCATTGTATCGTTGAACCATCTTGATTCTTGATTCTTGGCTCTTGGTTCCTGGACAAAAAAAAACCCTCTCAAATTGAGAAGGTCTTTCTTGTAATTTTGGTTAATTAGTTTTGAACTGAATCAACAGCAGCTGCAGCAGCTGAATCAACAGTATCGATTTGGGCTTCTAAAGAATCAGTAGTCATTTCTGCTGTAGAATCAATTGTGTCAGTAGCAGCTTCTTCAGTTTTGTTTGAGTTACAAGCAGCAACTGATAAAGAGATAGCTAAAGCTAAGAAACCGAATTTGAATAAATTTTTCATTGTTTAGTGGTTAAAAGTTATTTAAATAATTTACACTTAATACCCGTTAATTAAAAAGGTGACCCTCAATTTCAAAAAATATAGAAAAAATATTTTTGCTATCATTGGGTTACAATTTCGAATAAAAAGTATTAATAGTGAGAAAAGAGATAAAAAGTTCAGTTCCAGCCGATAATGAGATTATACTTGGAATACTGAATGACTCTAAGGAAATTTTAAATCGTCTGTACGAGACTTATTTCCCCATGGTGCTACAGTTAGTACTGAACAATAATGGAAATGAGGATGATGCAAAGGATGTTTTCCAGGAGGCAGTTATCGTTCTTTATAATAAGGTTAAAAGTGGAAATTTTGAGCTCAACAGTAAGCTCAAAACTTTTATCTATTCTGTTTGTCGTCGTTTATGGCTTAAACGATTAAATGCAAAGAGCCGGAATGTTAGAAATATTGAAGACTTCTCCGAGTTTATTCCTGTTGAGGATGATATGGAGAAGCATGAAGAGAAAGATAGGCAGTTTACAATAATGGAGCATGCTCTTACACAATTAGGGGAACCTTGTAAGACCATCATCGAAGATTACTATTTGCAAAACAGATCTATGCAGGAGATCTCGGAGAAATTTGGCTATACCAATGCGGATAATGACAAAACTCAGAAATATAAATGCCTGCAGCGCCTGAAAAAACTATTTTTTCAAGCTTAAATAGAGAAAATGAACAAGGATATTGAAATATACAATCTGATCGATTCTTATTTAAGAAGCGAGCTTTCTTCTACTGAGCTTGCTGATTTTAAACATCGAAGAAGCATCGATCCGGGTTTTGATCTCATGGTAGTTGAACATGAAAATCTGGTGGGCTATTTGAAGGAATATGGTGATAGAGTCCAGCTTACCTCTGAAATGAATGCCATTTACCAGGAGATAGATGTCGAAGCCCTTAAAAGAGAGGTTCAGCCGGAGCTTCCTGTTGTTCGAAAAATGTGGGACAAATACCGCGTGAGCGCCGCTATCGCTGCTATTGTAGCAATGATAGCAGTATTTGGAACATTATTTTCGACGGGATACTTTACTGAAAAAATTTCCAACAACTACTTGAGAAGAAAGCTCAGCAGTATTGAGCGTTCTCAAAATGCCATAAATAAGAAACTTACTGACAAGCCATCTATTGGACCGATTAACCCGGGCCAATTCGGAGGTACAGGTTTTGCTATAACTTCTAATGGTTATATCGTTACTAATTATCATGTAGTTAAAGATGCTGATTCCATTTATGTTCAGAATTCTGCGGGTGAATCTTATAAGGCTAAGCAAATCTATATCGATCCCACTTACGACCTGGCTGTTCTCCAAATTATCGATCCGGCGTTCAAAGATCTGGCTTCACTACCTTATACCTTCAAAAAATCGGCTTCAAGTGTAGCGGAAAGCGTTTATACTGTAGGTTTCCCAAAAGACGATCTTGTTTATAACGAAGGTTATGTAAGTTCCAGTAATGGCTATGAAGGCGACACCGTTGCATATCAGGTTTCAATTCCTGTAAATCCGGGTAATAGCGGAGGGCCTTTGCTTGATAACAGAGGTAATGTAGTTGGAATTATCAACCGGAAACAAACTTTGGTAGACGGCGTAGCATTTGCGGTTAAATCAAGTTATCTGCTCAAATCTATTGAAGCGATTCCTCAGGATTCGTTGGAAGATAAACTGATCCTTAATAAACGCAATCAGTTGTCAGGATTAAAACCGTCGGAGCAATATGATAAGCTGAAGCCGTATATTTTTATGGTGAAGGTGTATTAAACTACCTATCAACTTCCCCTAAAACGATATCAATCGATCCTAAAATAGCAACCAGGTCGGCTATGAGTACCCCCCTTGCGATTTCTGGAAGAACAGATAAGTTATTAAAACTTGGTGCCCTGGCTTTTACCCGTTTTGGAATTTCGGTTTTGCCATCAGTGATAAAATAATATCCAAGTTCGCCTTTTGGATTTTCTGCCCGGATATAGAAATCCTGCTCTTTCGGTATGATTTTCTTAGGAAGTTTTGCCCGTGGATCAAATTCAGGGGTACGTCTTAACTCTTTTTGAAGCCTTTCCAGGCACTGTTCTATAATGTGTACTGATTGTACAATCTCATCAACGCGAACCTTATACCGGTCCCAGCAATCGCCTGCTTTGCCCATTTCACCTTTGCCTACCGGGATTTCAAACTCCAGTTCAGGATAAACTGAATATTCATCAACACGGCGTAAATCCCATTTTAACCCGGAGCCTCTTAACATCGGGCCTGAACAGCCGTAGTTGATCGCCACACCAAGCGGGAGCACACCTACGCCGGCGGTTCTGTTTATGAATATCTGGTTATCAGTCAGCAGCTCATCCAATTCTTTAAGTTTGGGCTTAAAATAATCTATAAATTCTTTACATCGTTCTTCAAAGCCGACGGGCAGATCGTAGAATAAACCTCCAATCCAGATATAATTATATAACATTCGTGAACCGGATGCCCATTCCAGCATGTTCATAATATGTTCCCGGTCGCGGAAACACCATAGAAAAGGAGTGAAAGCTCCTATATCGATCCCGTAGGTACCAATTGCTATAAGATGCGATCCTATTCTGTTCAGTTCGCAAACCAGGACCCGTATATATTCGACACGTTTCGGAATGTCCTTATCGATGCCCAGCATCCTTTCCACACCCATTACGAATGCATGATCGTTATTCATGGAAGCCAAATAATCCATGCGGTCAACGAAAGGAATAATTTGCTGATAGCTCAGACTTTCGCAGTGTTTTTCGAAACAGCGGTGAAGGTATCCCATGTGCGGGATAACTTCCTTTACAATCTCGCCGTCGGTTATTAATTCAAGCCTCAGAACCCCGTGAGTGGAGGGGTGCTGCGGCCCCATATTAATAATCATCTCCTCCGGTTCAAGATGCTCAGTTAATTGCGTATATCTGGTCTTTGATTCTACCATGCTATTTGACTCTGGATCCTTAGGCCGGAGAATAATGTTTTGCGTTCTCGAAGCTTAATTTATCTTAATGCCTTTATATTCTTCGGCAGCAACATAGTCTTTTCTCAACGGGTAGCCTTCCCAATCATCCGGCAGTAATATTCGCCGCAGATCTGGATTTCCTTCGAAATATAAGCCTGTGAGATCATATGCCTCACGCTCATGCCATTCAGCAGTTTTCCAAACAGCTGAAACACTTTTAAACAACGGTAATAGTGTACTACTTCGATCATGCACTTTAATCACTTTTAAAGTTAACTGCGACTTGAATGGGATAGAAGCCAGGTGGTAAACAACGGCAAACTTATTTTCTTCGATTCCGAAATCTACACCAGTAAGACAGGAAAGGAAATCAAAATACGTAAGTTCATTATCGCGCAATTCCATACAAACATCTGCTATCTGATCCGGATTTATGATCAATGCTGGCTGAAGTCCTGTTAGTTGTTCATCAATCACCACGCCAGCTCCGAATTTATTAGTCAATAGATTTTTTATGCTGCTGACATCCATATTGTTAAGGCGCAAGACGAACAATTTTCCAGTTCTGTTTATCGGCTCTTTTATATACAATTCTATCGTGAAGTCTGCTTTCCCTGCCTTGCCAAAACTCGACTACCTGGGGCTTAACTACATATCCACCCCAATAAGCTGGTTTTGGAATATCCCTGTTTTCATACCTTGTCTCATTTTCTTTCCAGCTTTTTTCCAGCATATCACGACCCTCAATAACCTGACTCTGAGGCGATACCACAGCACCGATCTGGCTTCCTTTGGGACGGGTTTTGAAGTACAGCTCTGATTCTTCTTTGGTCAACTTCTCCACCGTTCCTTCAATGCGGATTTGTCTGGCAAGTTCCGGCCAGAAGAATACCAGGGCTACCACAGGATTTTTAGCCATTTCCTTGCCTTTTGCACTTAAATAATTACTGTAGAATAAAAACCCTCTCTCCTCATAGCCTTTCATCAGAACAATGCGTGCCGACGGCTTTCTGTCAATGCTGGTTGTAGCAAGTGTCATTGCATTGGGCTCGTTGATATTCGCCTCCATCGCTTCCTTGAACCACCTGCCGAACTGTTTTATTGGATCTTTGGCTACATCCTTTTCTGATAAGCTTTCAGAACTATATTCCTTTCGGAGATTTTCAATAACTTCCTTTTCTACTGACATTATATAATTTTAAGCACAATTTGTTCAGGAACGCTTTCCCTATGCAAACTTAATAAATGCACATTGCAATCTATCATCCCACAGATTTTTACGTATATATTTATGTGAAAGAATCAAGTATCAGGCATCAAGCATCAATTTGCCTGCCGGCAGGCAGGAATTGAGGAAATGTAGCCGGATAAGTAGATCTGATAACCCTGTACTTGATACTCAATTCCCTAAACCAAAAAACTAACTTATTGTTAACCATTTATGCTTAGTCCAGTTAAACCCCTCAAAGGAAACCTGCTTGTTTCAGAGCCATTCATGCTGGATCCGACTTTTAAACGTTCCGTTGTATTCTTAACTGAATTGGAAGAGCAAGGCGCTCTTGGATTTATATTAAATCAGAAAAGCGATTTGTTAGTAAGTGATTTGGTTTCGGATTCAACTTGCAATTTTCCTGTTTATATTGGCGGGCCTGTAGCAAACGACACTCTTCATTTCATTCATTCATGTTATGATAGGTTGAATAGTGGCATTGAAATAATGGATGGCGTTTATTGGGGCGGAAATTTCGAAGCTTTGCAGGTGTTGATAAACAATAACCAGATAGAAAGGTCGGAAATTAAATTTTTCATCGGATACTCTGGCTGGGGCGTGGAACAACTTGAAGGAGAATTAGAGCAAAACTCGTGGCTTGTGGCAAACAGTTTTAATTCGGATGTGATCTTTGTTGAAGATGAAGAAAACCTCTGGAGGGAGGTTGTTATTGGTTTAGGCCCAAAATATGCTCATATTGCCAACTTTCCGGAGAATCCGCAATGGAACTAAAGCCCTTCCATCTCCTTTGCACTCTCCTCAACCTTTTTTCTTAATTCATCTTTGAAATCTATCAATTTCTGTGATAATACACCATCAGCTGTTGCGAGTATCTGGGCTGCAAGTATACCGGCATTTTTAGCCGCATTTAAAGCAACAGTAGCTACCGGGACACCGTTGGGCATCTGAAGAATTGAAAGGACAGAATCCCAGCCATCTATTGAATTTGAGGATTTTACAGGCACTCCAATGACCGGAATGTGTGTGATCGAAGCCACCATTCCCGGAAGGTGGGCTGCCCCACCGGCACCTGCAATTATTACTTTTAAGCCACGGCCGGAAGCCGACTTAGCATAGTCAAACATTCTCTGAGGAGTACGGTGGGCCGAAACAACAGTGATCTCACAATTTACTCCGAGTTCTCTTAACACGTCTGCTGCATCCTGCATAATGCCCAGATCAGATTTGCTTCCCATAATAATTCCGACAAGGGCCGGTCCTGCAGAATTCGATTTATTAATCATATTGATAGTCATGTTATTATGACAAGATATTAAATTTTCACTTTAATTGTATTCTGTACTAATTTTGCCTTTTGTATCGCTTTTTCACGGTCATTATCCATGATTGTTACATGTCCCATTTTCCGGAAAGGTTTCGTTAATTTTTTCCCGTAAAGATGTATATATACTCCTTCGATTTTCAAAATCTCATTAAGGCCTTCATATTCAGCAGGTCCTTCAAATCCTTTTTCTCCCAGCAGGTTAATCATCACTGCATTACCTATTGAACGGGTATCGCCTAAAGGCAGATTAAATATTGCTCTGAGATGTTGTTCAAATTGTGAGGTATAATTACCCTCGATACTTTGATGGCCGCTGTTATGTGGGCGCGGCGCAATTTCATTAACAAGTATTTCTCCATCTTTTGTCAGGAACATCTCAACAGCCAGTATGCCAACTATTTTGAGATCTGCGGCAATCATTATGGCCAGTTCATCAGCTTTCTGAAGGATCTCGCTAGATAAGGTAGATGGAGAAATTAAAAATTCAACAAGATTAGCCTCCGGATTAAACTCCATTTCAACGCAGGGAAATGTTTTTATCTCTCCGTTTTCGCTTCTAGCGACAATAACTGCAATTTCCTTTTCGAAATATATCCAGTCTTCTATCAGACTTGGTGCGTCAAACGCGTTAGCCAGATCAGCCTTGCTTTTCATCGGCTGCACCCCACGGCCATCATAACCGTCCTTTCTAAGCTTTTGAATAAATGGAAATGGAAAATTCCCGTTTAAAAGATCAGCCTTATTTTGTATAAGCTTGAAAGGAGAACTCGGAATATTATTTTCTTTGAAAAACTGTTTCTGAACCCCTTTATCCTGGATTAGCCTGATCACGCGGGATTGAGGATAAACGATAACCCCTTCATTCTCCAGCTGCTCAAGGGCATCAACGTTCACTTTCTCAATTTCAATGGTCAATAGGTCCACATTCTTTCCAAAGTTATAAACCGTTTGATAATCTGTTAATGAACCTCGGACAAACTTGCTGCATAAGTCCTTACACGGAGCTTCGGGGTCAGGATCAAGAACATGCGTAGTAATGTTAAAATTTATTGATTCCTGTATGAGCATGCGTCCCAATTGACCTCCGCCTAAAATACCAAGTTTAAGATCCCCGTAAAACGACTTCATTTATGTATTTATTTATTTTTTGTCAGTCACCTGCCTATTCTTTTATCCGCCCTGTCAGACTTCAGACCTCAGACCTCCGATTTCAGACCTCCGTTCTAGCTATTAAGCAGACTTTCCCGTTCTATCTTTTTCTGCAATTCAAGTATTCCGCCTATCAGTGATTCTGGCCGCGGAGGACATCCCTGCACATACACATCTACTGGGATTATTCGGTCGACGCCCTTAACCACATGGTATCCATGCTGCCAGTATGGCCCGCCGCAATTTGAACATGAGCCCATCGAAATCACATATTTAGGTTCCGGCATCTGTTCGTAAAGGCGTTTAATACGCTCAGCCATTTTAAATGTTACCGTACCTGCAATAATTATCACGTCTGATTGTCTTGGTGAAGGCCTTGGGAAAACTCCAAAACGATCAAGGTCATAGGTTGAAGCCATTGATCCCATCATCTCTATAGCACAACAGGCAATTCCAAAGCTCATAGGCCATAAAGATGAAAGGCGTGCCCAGTTGAGTAGATCGTCCATCTTCGTGATTACAATCCCTCCATCTTCACTTTTTAGTTCTAAGCTCACTCCGAAGGTTTTTTAAACTGAGGTCTGAAGAAATGCCTTGCAGCAGCAGGTTTGTTTTCTACTTGGATGGCTGCCTGTTCAGAGCCACTACCAAAATTAAATTCCTTCACTGTGTATTTTGTGTCGTTAATTTTCTCGTACATGGCCATGGGCACTCTCCCCTGGCAAGAGGGTAACACGCTTTCAGGTCTGATCCAGTTCAGGTCTCCCTTTTTCCAAACATACATGAGGCCGATGAGTAGTATACCGATAAATATAAACATTTCAATAAGGCTTAACCAGCCCCATCGGCTATCGGCTGCCAGCAGTATTTCCTGGCTAAAAATTGTAGCCCATGGAAAAATGAAAACCATCTCAACATCAAACAGCAGAAAGATAAGTGCCACAACATAAAAGCGGGAGTTAAACTGGATCCAAGAGCTTCCAGTCGGTTCTTCACCGCATTCGTATGAGCTAAGTTTAACCGGGTTTGGTTTCCTGAGTGCAACCAGCCATCCCAGAAAAAAAGTGAAAAGCACGAATAATATTCCCATTACGAGGTAAATAAATACTTTGCCGAACTCCGTAATCTGCGTGGGCTCAATCATTAGCTCAAAAATAGCAATAATTGCCTAAAGCTAATTAAGAGAATTAGCAAATTAGACAATATTAGACAATTAGCAAATTTGCTCATTTCCAAATTTGCTAATTTCAGATGCACTCATTTTTAACTCTCCATTCTTCAAGTGTTGATAAGCTTTTTTTGAATTTAAAACACTTAAACGCAATTTCGCATCACAATAACGAACAGGATGAGTCACAATAAATTTAAAAAGATAGCTACCGAACTGTCAGTGCTGGAAAAACAGGTAGAGGTTACTGTGAAATTATTGAATGAGGGTGGTACAGTTCCGTTTATCTCTCGATATCGGAAAGAGATGACTGGTAGTTTAGACGAAGTTCAGGTGGCGGCTATTCGCGACAGGATGCAGCAATTAATTGACCTGGATAAACGCAGGGAAGCTATATTAAAATCGATGTCTGAACTAAATGTACTCAGTCCTGAACTTGAGAGGCAGATCAGTGAGGCTGAGACTATGATGATTCTGGAAGACATCTATCTGCCGTACAAACCTAAACGGAAAACAAAAGCATCGGCAGCCCGAGAACGTGGCTTACAGCCTCTGGCTGATAAAATTTTTGATCAGTCGAATATTGATATTGAACTTGAGGCTTTAGAGTTTATTGATGTGGAAAAGGGGGTAAATTCTTCGGATGATGCCCTGGCCGGCGCCAGGGATATACTTGCAGAATATTTCGCGGAGAACGCAGAACTGCGTGCTAAAATGAGGGATCTGTTTCTAAAGCAGGGTAGTTTCCATTCCAGACTCATAAAAGGAAAAGAAGAGGCCGGTCAGAAGTATAAGGATTATTTCGATTGGACTGAACCGATAAAATCGGCTCCATCTCATCGGGTGCTTGCGCTGCGGCGGGCTGAAAAGGAGATCATTCTCACCCTGGATATTGAAGTCCCGGAGGACGAAGCATTTAAAATCCTTGAAAATATGTTTGTCCGAGGTAAAAGTGCTTCTGCCGCAGAAGTTAAAATAGCTCTTGCAGATTCATTTAAAAGATTAATTAAGTCTTCCATGGAAACGGAGATTAGGTTGTTGACGAAGAAGTCGGCCGATGTCGATGCTATTAGGGTGTTTGCTGATAATGCACGTCAGCTTTTACTTGCAGCACCCGCAGGGCAGAAGCGGATAATGGCAATTGATCCGGGCTTCCGTACTGGATGCAAAGTTGTTTGTCTGGATGAACAAGGGCAATTAATAGAAAATACCAATATTTATCCCCACACGGGTAACGAGAGTGCCAGGGAGGCTGCAAAAACGGTCAGACATCTGGCTGAAAAGCATAAGATTGAAGCCATAGCTATTGGAAACGGCACTGCGGGCCGGGAAACAGAAACTTTTGTTCGGACGCTTGACATAGCCGGTGCAATTATAGTTATGGTTAATGAAAGCGGCGCATCCATTTATTCTGCATCTGATGTTGCAAGGGACGAATTTCCTGATAAGGATATAACAGTCAGGGGTGCCGTTTCTATAGGGCGACGATTGATGGACCCGCTCGCTGAACTTGTTAAGATTGATCCTAAATCTATAGGTGTGGGGCAATACCAGCACGATGTTGACCAGTCAAATTTAAAGACTTCTTTGGACGACACGGTGATTAGTTGTGTAAATTCCATCGGTGTAGAGCTTAATACTGCATCCAAACAGATACTTTCGTATATTTCTGGTTTAGGGCCGCAGCTTGCTCAGAATATTGTAGAATACCGGAATAAGAATGGCGCATTTAAAAGAAGGTCTGAGTTAAAACTTGTACCGAGGCTTGGCGACAAAGCATTTGAACAGGCTGCAGGGTTTTTAAGAATTCGGAATTCTGAACATCCGCTCGACGGCAGCGCCGTTCACCCTGAGAGGTATACACTTGTTGAAAAAATGGCAAATGACCTGGGCTGCACGCTCGACGATCTTATAAAACAAGATAATTTTCGGAAACAGATCAAATTGCAGAATTATGTTAGCGATTCGGTAGGCCTTCCCACTTTGAATGATATACTGAATGAACTTGCAAAGCCGGGCCTTGATCCCCGGGAACAGTTTGAAGTTTTCAACTTTTCCGATGGGGTCAATTCTATAACAGATCTGCACGTCGGTATGATCTTGCCGGGAATCATAACGAATATAACTGCCTTTGGTGCTTTCGTTGATATAGGGGTACATCAGGACGGACTTGTGCATGTAAGCCAATTGTCTAACAAATTCGTAAAAGATCCAAATCAAGTAGTTAAAGTGAGCCAGAAAGTACAGGTAAAGGTAACTGAGATAGATGTAGCACGTAAACGTATTGCCCTAAGTATGAAGACTGATGAACCAGCGCTTGCAAAACCGAAGTTCAAAAAGCCTGAACGAATTGAAACCCGGCAGGTTCAAAACCCGAAAGCTAAATCAGAGCCGGATACGGATATTGCGTCAAAGCTGGCTGCGTTGAAGAATAAGTTCACATGACCTTGACTCTAATTAAATGTGCTCACGTATTTAATCTCGGAGTGTGATATAGGGGGAAACCCTATGTTTTATATAAAATGAACTCTTGAATGGCGATTAACTACCACGGAATAAACGGAGGAAAAACCTGCCTGACGGCAGGCACGGAGAGCAGGAATCTTAACGATTTAGCCTTGGTGCCTTCCTCCGTGGACTTAGTGTTTATATCAGCATACGACGTAGCGCAGAAAAAATCTAAACTCAGCGGCCTCGCGTTAAATTTGTCACTCATAAAGTTTAGATGACCATCAACCAAGATTTCGACGCGATAATAATTGGCGGTGGCGCCTGCGGCTTGATGTGCGCGGTTCAGGCAGGGTATTTGGGCAAAAAGGTATTGATACTTGAGAAGAATGATAAAGTCGGTGCAAAGATCCTAATCTCAGGTGGCGGACGCTGTAATTATGCAAATATGCATGCAACGGAAGCAAACTTCATATCCAAAAACCCTCATTTCTGCAAGTCTGCTTTTTCGCAATTTACTGTTCAGGATACAATAAGCTTTTTTGAAACCTACGGAATACAGGGACAGGAAAAAACATTAGGGCAATTGTTTCCGGAGAGCAATAACGCGAAAGACATCGTGCGTATTTTTGAAAATCTCTGCGCAGAAATGGGGCAAGAGATAGTATGCGGTGCGGAGGTCAAAGCCCTATCGGCCAGCAACTCTGGCAGATTTGATATTTCTTATGAAAAGGGGGGTACAACGAAGACATTTTCCACATCAAAAGTTGTAATTACATCCGGAGGGCTACCCATTCCAAAGATGGGCGCTTCAGATTTCGCTCTCCGCATTGCAAAGCAGTTTGGATTGAAAGTTTGTCAAACAGCACCTGCACTTGTACCGCTTACCATTACGGGGAAAGACTTAGAGTGGTATGCCCAGCTAGCCGGTAATTCTATTTATTGCCGGGTATCAAATGAACGTATCAGTTTTGAAGAAAATATACTTTTTACACATTGGGGTCTGAGCGGTCCGGCAATTCTTCAAATATCTTCCTACTGGCGGCCTGGTGAGGTACTTTCTATTGATCTCCTTCCAGATAAAAAGATTAAAATAGTGATTGATGCAGCAAGGCACATTAATGGCAGAAAAAGCCTTTTCGGGTTATTATCAGAGATTTACACTAAAAAGTTTTCAGAAGCCCTGGGAAAGTTTCTCCCGGTTGAGAAAAATCTCGCATCGCTGACGAAACAGGATATTACCGATATTGAGAAACTGATCCATTTTTTTGAAGTTAGACCAGCCGGAGATAAAGGTTATGATAAGGCGGAAGTTATGCGGGGAGGAGTCGACACGGATGAATTATCGTCGAAAACACTCGAGGCCAAAAAGGTACCGGGACTATTTTTTGGAGGAGAGTGCGTTGACGTAACTGGCTGGCTAGGAGGCTATAACTTTCAATGGGCATGGTCC
>NZ_JBKJUM010000083.1:0-19579 GCF_046590655.1 Daejeonella sp. | reverse complement strand
CGCACAACCTGCGCAAATTAGGCTAATTTTGCGCGTCATATTATTGACGAAATAATCCCAAGAATTTTAAATGGCACGTGCGCGATTAAACAGTGGAAACACCCAGTCTGAAGAACTCCCGAAGGCAAAAATCAATAAGGAAAGTTTAAAACAAGTGATGAGGCTGTTATCTTACCTCAAGCCCTATCGCACTAAGTTCTTCCTTGGTTTAGCCTGCCTGATCATATCGAGTGGCAGTTCTTTCCTTTTCCCCTTATTAATGGGAAGGCTTATCGGTACCGGAGCTCAAACTAAAACAGCCGGCGCTGTCATGCCAAAAGAAATATTAGACTCCTTCCCTACCGATATAAATACCGTTGCTCTGACTCTACTCGGAGTGTTGTTTGTTCAGTCGATATTCTCATATTTCCGAATCAACTGGTTTGTTGAAGTAGCTGAAAAAGGCCTTGCAGACATTCGCCGCGACACTTATCATAATCTGATAACACTTCCAATGAACTTCTTTTCTCAAAGAAGGGTCGGTGAGTTAAATAGCCGGCTTTCTGCCGACCTTTCTCAGATACAGGATGCGATTACAACCACCCTCGCGGAGATGATCAGGCAAATTATAATTTTTACCGGTGGGATTATTTTTCTTGTGCTCGTATCCGGCAAGTTAACACTCATGTTGCTGGCCGTACTGCCTGTTATGGTGGTTATTGCTGTAGTTTTCGGTCGTTTTATACGTCGACTTTCGCGGAAAGCTCAGGACAAATTAGCAGAATCAAATACCATTGTGGAAGAGACTCTTCAGGGAATTTCAAATGTAAAAGCCTTTGTTAACGAAGCTTATGAGGTAGGTAGATATAACAAAAGTATTCGGGAAGTGGTAAAAATTGCTATGAGGGGGGCTAGATTTAGAGGGATGTTTGCTTCCTTCATCGTATTTTGTTTGTTTGGAACAATTGTTTCTGTTGTCTGGTATGGTTCCCACCTTGTTCAGGCTGGAGAAATAAGCCTCGCCAGTATGTTTACTTTTATTTTGCTTTCCACATTTGTTGGAGCAGCAATGGGAAGTTTCCCCGAGTTGTATGCTACTATGCAGAAAGCTTTCGGTGCAAGTGAGCGTGTATTAGAGTTACTCGGCGAACAAAACGAGCCGATCTCTATGCAGGGACCGAATAATGAAATTGAACAAAAAATTGAAGGAAATCTGCGATTTAGAGATGTTGTTTTTTCTTACCCTTCCCGGAAGGAAATAACAGTTCTGAATGGTGTATCATTTGAAGCAAAAAGAGGCGAGAAAGTTGCGATAATAGGGCCAAGCGGAGCTGGAAAATCTACTATTGCCGGACTTATCTTGCGATTTTATGATGCACAGGCGGGAAATATCCTATTTGACGATAGAAATGCTTCTGAGTACTCCCTTACAGATGTGCGAAACCAGGTGGCGATAGTTCCACAGGATGTTTTGCTATTTGGCGGAACTATTCGTGAGAATATCGCTTATGGGCGATTGAATGCGAGTGAAGAAGAAATTATTACCGCTGCAAATAGAGCCAATGCACACGAATTTATAGCAGGTTTCCCAGAGGCTTACGATACCCTGGTTGGAGAGCGTGGAGTGAAACTTTCGGGTGGACAGCGTCAAAGAATAGCGATTGCACGTGCTCTTTTAAAAGATCCTGCAATTCTTATTCTCGATGAGGCAACTTCCTCGCTTGATTCAGAATCTGAACGCCTGGTCCAGGAAGCTCTGGAGGAATTAATGAAGAACAGAACTTCGATTATTATCGCACATCGCCTTTCAACAATTCGTGAAGCCGATAAGATCGTCGTCCTGGAAAAAGGCAAAGTCATTGAAAGCGGCAATCATTCTGAGCTAATGAGAAATGAAGAAGGATTGTATAGATATTTGAGTCAATTACAGCTGGAGGCTCAGGTGAGCGGTGATCAGTAATCAGTTACCAGCTGCCAGTTATCAGGCCGGATGCTTAGTAAGGTGACTAATTCAAATACTTGGTTGGTTATCCGCCCAACCTGGTAACGGGTAACGGATAACTGGCAACCAACAACCAACAACCAAAAAACTAACCAATGAAACTAACCGTTTGGGGTGCTGCACAACAAGTTACCGGGAGCATGCACCTTTTAGAAACAAATAATTACAGTATTTTAATTGACTGTGGTCTGGATTACGAAAAAGATACCTGGCTGGAAGAAAATGAGCAATTTCCTTTTATGCCCTCTGACATCGACGTAGTAATACTTACTCATGCCCATATAGATCATTCTGGAAATTTACCGACGCTGGTAAGGCACGGGTTCGAAGGCCAGATCTTATGCACTGCCCCAACGGCAGATTTAACAGAGCTTCTACTTTTAGATTCGGTAAACATTTTTCTCAACAAACAGCGGAAATCCCGAAAGGGAAAGCGCGGCTTTCACAGTGGTCCAAAGCCTCTTTTTCTGCAAAAACATGTCATGGAAACTGTCGACCGCTTTGTAACTATAGGTTTCAATAAATGCTTCCTAATAAACGGAGAGATTAGTCTAATTTTTGTGCCAGTCGGCCATTTATTGGGTGCAGCAGCTGCGGTGTTAACAGTAAAGGAACACGGTGAGACTAAGACAATAGCATTTAGTGGAGATCTCGGTCGGAAGAACTACCCGGTACTGAATGATCCTGAACCTTTGCCACAGGTTGACTATCTCGTCTGTGAATCAACATACGGTGGAAGATGGCATAAGGCTACCCAAAGTGTGGAAGAGATGTTAGTAGACACAGTAAACGAAGCCTGCGTAAAATCGCCCGGAAGGTTAATCATCCCTGCCTTCAGCGTTGGCCGGACGCAAGCATTGGTCTACTCATTAAACCGAATATTTTCTAAAGGATTATTACCACGTGTAAAAGTCTTCGTGGATAGCCCAATGGCGACTTACGCTACAGACATTTTTAGAAAACACCATCCGATTTTGAATAAAGAGGCACAGGATTTCTATAAAATGCAAGGCGATGAATTTGAATTTGAAAATCTGGAGTATATCCAGGATATGAATGCCAGTAAAGCAATTTCGAATTACTATGAACCATGTATAATCATCTCCTCGGCGGGAATGCTAGAAGGAGGTCGTATCCAGGACCATTTATATTATAATATATCCAATTATTACTGTACGATACTTTTTATCGGCTATTGTGCTAAAGGCACACTTGGCAACCGCCTGCTGCGAGGGGACCCAATTGTAAATATAAGGCACCGGGAATTATCAGTTTATGCAACGATCAAACAAACCGACCTGTTCAGTGGACATGGTGATCATAATGATCTTCTAGACTTTGTGAAACAACAGGATAACGCCCGGCTTAAAAAAGTTTTCCTTGTACATGGTGAGAATTCATCGATGGAAATCTTTAGTCAGTCCTTAAAAGAAGAAGGTTATAGCGCCGAAATTGCGGTGAAAGGGCTTTCTTATCATTTACCATAACACTCTGCGACCATCTGCGTCTTAATCAATTTATCTTGTGTGTCAGAAGCCCAGCCTGGAATTTGGGTTCAAACCACGTTGATTTTGGCGGCATCACGCGCCCCTCATCGGCAACTCTAAAAAGCTGATTAATTGAAGTGGGAAATAAAGTGAATGCTACTGCATAACTACCATTATCAACCTGCAGAATAAGATCTTCGAGGGGCAAAATCCCTCCCGAAGAGCCTATCCTGGGATCAGTTCTTGGATCAGGTATATCTAAAATGTCATTGAAAACCATTTCCTGAAGGATCGATACATCCAGTTCGGAAAGTGGATTGCCGTCCTGATAAGTTTTGCTACAAGCTTTTAGCTTATACCAAAGACCATCCAAATACATCCCGAATTCGTGCAGTTCTCCTGGTAAAACTGTGGCATCAGTGGGTTCAATGGAAAAATGCCTGCTAAGCTCCGCCAGAAATTCCGGTTTGCTCCTGCCATTCAAATCTTTAACCAGACGATGAAAAGGATAGATCTTTAACTGATCGGAAGCCATAAAGACCGATGTGAAAAAGTTGAATTCTTCAGCGCGGGTATGGTTGGGATTAAGCTCCCGTTGTCTTAAAGCTAAAAGAGAAGCAGCCGCCGCACGATGATGACCATCAGCAATATATGTAGAATCCAATTTTGCAAATTCACTTACTATAGCGCTCAAAAGGCTACTCTCGTCAGTCTTCCAAAGCTTATGTATTGCACCAGCCTTATTAAAAGAGAGTTCTGGCTGCGACAAGCAAACTTCATCGATTAGATGATCTATTTGTGGGACTGTATGGTAGGCGATCAGAACCGGATTAGCATCGATACCCGTCTGCTGTAGATAATCAATAAGGACAGCTTCACGCTCAGGTCTCGTAAATTCATGTTTTTTAATTCTATTATTCAGGTAATCATCTACAGATGTTACAGTCCAAATCCCGGTTTGTGTATTTCCTTCCCGGGAGACTTGATATACATATAAGGATGGCTTGGTTTCCTGAACTAAAACTCCCTCTTCAATAAACTCTTCGAAATTTTCATTGATCTGTTTGAAAGCCAGCTCATTTTTAGAACCTCTCAAAAAAAGATTTTCCACCTTTGGAACGAGCATATTCACAAAAGAATAGGGATTCTCCTGCCGGATAATTTTTGCCTCCTGGAGGCTTAAATTTTCGAGATCAAGCACAACCTTGCCGGCATAAGCGGGATTGGGGCGGATACCGTAGAAAGGCTTGATAGTAGGCATTAGTCTATAATTACAAATGCAAACCTTAAAAAGAAATTTACACTTTAACTGTTTTGAAAAAATCGATGATCAAATTCGCCAACTCTGTGCCTATTCTTTCCTGTGCTTCGTTTGTGGATGCGCCGATATGCGGGGTAAGGGAGACTTTCGAGTGAGTAAGTAGCTCCCGTCGCGGTGTCGGTTCATTGTCAAATACGTCAAGCCCGGCAAATGCAACTTTTCCTGAATTTAAAGCTTCCAGCAAAGCGTCCTCGTCGATCGTACCACCTCGTGAGCAATTTACAATTCCCACACCATCTTTCATTCTTTCGAATTCTTCATTACCTAAGATAGGTTTTTCCGAATACGGAACGTGAAGACTTATGAAGTCCACTTCTTTAATCAACTGATCAACACTTGTTGCTTTAATAGGGCAAGTGACCCGGATGTTTCCGGCGAGCTGAATCACCAGTTCTGAAGGAACTTCAAAGAGATCATAAGCCAGCACTTCCATTCCGAGGCCAAGGGCAACCCGGGCAGTTTCACGCCCGATTCGTCCAAAACCAATGATACCGATTTTTTTTCCGCGAAGCTCTACACCTTTAGCATATGCTTTCTTGAGATCGTTAAATTTTGAATCGCCTTCTGAGGGCATTCTGCGATTCGAATCCTGCAAAAACCGGATTCCTGTGAAAAGATGGGCAAATACCAGTTCAGCTACTGAAAGTGATGATGCAGCAGGTGTGTTAAAAACAGCTATTCCTTTACTTTTTGCGTAGTCAACGTCGATGTTGTCCATACCTACGCCACCCCTGCCAATAAGCTTTAAATTTGGACATGCATCAAGTAGATCCTGCCTGAGTTTAGTGGCACTTCTTACAGTAATGCCGTCATATTGCTTTAATCCATCTGACAATTCTGCCTGTGGGATGTGCACTATATCAACTTGAAAACCAGCTTTTTCTAATAATTCTTTACCTATTGGATCAATGCCGTCGTTGGCGAGAATACGAAACATATTAATTATAATTATTTGATTTTAAGATATAGTCAGTTACGCAAAATTAACTTTATTGCCTGTGTGATTAGGAAAATGTCTGTTGATTACGTTGTTTTTCTTCAAACTCCTGCATTGCGTCAATAAGCACATGAACACTTGTTATTGGTAACGCATTATACAATGACGCACGGAATCCACCCACACTTCTATGACCCTTAATACCGATAATGTCCCGGTCTTCAGCAAACTTCAAAAATGACTTTTCAAGTTCGGGGTTCTCCATAACAAAGCAAACGTTCATTCTTGATCTGTCTTCTATCTTACAGGTACCTTTAAATAAAAGATTACGATCAATTTCCTTATATAAGGCATCAGATTTTGAGAGATTTTCTTTTTCAATATCAGCTATTCCACCCTTGGATTTTAGCCAGCGGAGATTTAACATGGCTACATATATTGCAAATACAGGAGGCGTATTATACATTGAGCCCCCTTCAATCTGAACTTTATAATCAAGCATTGAACCCAGTTTCCGGTCGATCTTTCCAAGAATACTATCTTTGATGATCACAACCGTTACCCCAGCCGGCCCGATATTTTTTTGGGCACCTGCATAGATAAGTGAGAAGTCAGCTACATTAATAACCCTGCTCATAATATCAGACGACATGTCGCAAACAACCGGAACGGATGTTTTTGGCGTTTCGAAAAGCTCCGTACCATATATAGTATTATTTGAAGTATAATGGAAATATGCAGAATCCGCAGGAATCTGATAATCCTTTGGGATATATGTGTAATTGGCTTCTTTCGAACTAGCAACTACATCAACATTTCCGACAATCTTAGCTTCCTTGAGTGCTTTGGTCGCCCATACTCCGGTATCCAGGTATGCGGCCGATTGTCCGTCTCCGAGTAGGTTCATAGGAACCATGGAAAATTGCATTGAGGCGCCTCCTTGTAATAAGATAACCGAATAACCTTCAGGAACATTAAGCAATTCCTTAATCAGGCGAACAGTTTCGTCAACTACCTGCTCAAACTCCGGAGAACGATGAGATATTTCTAATATAGATAAGCCGGTACCATTAAATTCGAGTACTGCCTGTGCAGCCTGTTTAAAAACTTCCTGAGGTAAGATGCAGGGGCCTGCACCAAAATTATATGTCATGGTATAAGGATTGATTGCTCAAAAATAGCAGAATATTCTGAGACATTCGCCCTTTCTAAAGCCATAATCCCAAATCGTGACATATTTCTAACGGCTTTTTAGCTTTGCTGTAATTCGAAAATTAAATTTCCGGAAGGTCAGATAGTTAGGCACAGCATATTGAACTGCATTAACATCCTTTAGCCAAAGATAAGATGCTGTATTCTTATTATTCAGAAGATTAAACACTTCCGCGTGTGCACTTAACGACTGGAAATATTTTTTGAAAAAAGGAATAATTTTCCGGCTATCAGGATCTACAAAATCTTTAGAGAAACCTATATCAACGCGTTTGTATGCAGGAATTTTAAAAACGTCTTTATATCGCGGTGATCCAGTCGGCCCGGTAGGTAATGACGATGCGAAAAGAAGGTTTAGGTGTACTTTGTAGGTAGGGTTTTGTTGAAGTCTGTCCTGAAATAATATTCCAAGATTTATTCGCTGATCCGTTGGCCGCTTCAAATATCCGGGCATAATGGTAGTGTTTGTTATGCCCGTACCTCCCTTTATGGTATATTGATCGCCTTTTATATCTTCTTCTGTTTTCATTACAGAAAGGCGAAATGTTGACTCCAGCGCTTTAGCAAAAGTACCAGCAAGGCTGAAATCCATCCCGGCTGCATAACCCTTCGACTGCTGATCTGAAAAATACAGAACCCTCAGATCCTCTGTTTTATATGGTGTAAGGCGGCTAAGAAACTTGTAGTAAACTTCTGAGGTAAACTTCAACCTTGTACCCAGGCCGTTAAATTTGCTGTCCACGCCACTTAATATTTGATATGAGCGCTGAGATCTGGCGTCCGGATTTATGCTGCCATTGAAATTTCGTAGTTCACGATAGTAGGGAGCCTGCGCATAAGCACCAGCTGAGAATCTCAACAACAAATCGTCGGAATTATCCGGGTAGTACATAAATGATACCCTCGGACTAATTAATAATTCCTTCGTAAAGGAATTATAATTCGCCCTTATGCCAGCAGCGAAAGTTAAGTATGGGCTTAAATTAAACGTATTTTGAAAAAAACCATTGATCCTCCTCACATTTACATCATTCTGCTCATTGATTAAATCTGAGTATATAAAGTTTCCATTTCCCGGCCGTGAATAACCTGTCGAATCCAATCCGATATATTCATTGATATCGTCATTGATTTCATCTTTTTGAATCCTCGCTCCCATTTCCAGAAATGATTTCCGGTACTGTTTGTAAACTCTCAACTCAGAGTTATAAATAAGTGAATGAATACGATTACGTGTAAAATCATATTGACTTCCTCGGCCTAGCAAATTGCCACTATTTCCGGTGCCGAGTCCATCCCGTTCATCAAAAGTATACAGGCCTAACAAATCCGTATTTTCACTTTCATCTATCCCTGTTAAAGAACTTACCCATTTTATGCTTGAGGTGTTCGAAAAATTATAGCCTAAAGAAATAGCACCCATCGCCGAGGCATATCGTATTGACTCCGTGCCATCGTAATTAACAAATAACTTCAAGACCTCATCTGAAGTGCCAAATTCAGTTTCCCTTTGTCCCGGAAGTACATCCAGCTCGCCTTTATTGTAATTTCCGAATAAGGAGAAATTAATTTTAGGCGAAATTTCTTGTTTATATAGAATCTGGTAATCTGAAAATCTAGAACTAAAATTTCCAACTAAATTCTGTCTCTTTAACAAATCCTGGTTTTTTTTATTTCTGAAGCCCACGAGAATAAAACTGTTTTTAAAAGGCACTTTTAATGTTGCAGAACTTCCAAGAAAACTGGCAGATGCCTCCAAAGAAAACGTGTCGGGCTTTGCGTACCTTACATCTAATACTGACGACAGTTTATCTCCGTATCGAGCTTCGAAACCTCCAGCTGAGAATCTTACGTTAGTCGCCATATCAGGGTTTACAAATCCCAGACTTTCCTGCTGACCTTTGCTAATCGACAATGGGCGAAATATTTCAATATCATTCAAATAGAGAAGGTTTTCATCAAAATTACCGCCTCGCACAGAGTATTGCGAACTTAGCTCATTATTGGCTGACACCCCCGGCATATTTTTAATCAAGTTTTCAAAGCTCCCCGAAACACTTGGATAAGCACTAAATTTGTCAGGGTCTACAAGTTTGAAATTGCTGCCGCTGAATTTTTCAGTTATGTTTATTTCATCCAGGGATTGTACCTCGGAAAGTAATTCCACATCCTGTGAATTTTCACGCGAAGCCAGCAA
Organism: Daejeonella sp.; assembly: GCF_046590655.1. Lineage (GTDB taxonomy): Bacteria > Bacteroidota > Bacteroidia > Sphingobacteriales > Sphingobacteriaceae > Daejeonella. Next base: position 10,444 of record NZ_JBKJUM010000083.1, on the reverse strand, counting down.
TCCTAATTGAAGTGTTACAGTTTTGAATCCGAGACGGGAGAATGTCAAATTAATATTAAGTGGAACAGAAGTGATGGAGTAAGTACCATCGCGATCAGTCTGGGTGATATATTTTGAGCCTTTAACCTGTACTGTCACACCGCTAAGCAACTCCCCTCTGGAAGAGCGTACAGTACCTCGGATTGTTGAAACCTCCTGCCCACTTGCTGTTAATGAAAACATTAAAACAGCGATAGTAAAGAAATATCGAAAATCAAATGGTAAAAAGACAAAAAGACAATAGGTTCTGATTTGGCGCTTCACATGCAGATCAAGCTGTTAACATATCCGAATTTAAATGTTTTAATTCAGAAATAGCTATAGAAGGATCATTAGCCGCAAATACTGCATTACCCGCTACAAGAACATTTGCTCCGGCCTTTAAAAGTGATAAGGCGTTGTGGGATCCTACACCTCCATCGATCTCGACCAAAAGGTCATTATTGCGCCCTGAAGCAAGCAAACGTAATGTCCGGATCTTTCGGTAAGTGTTCTCTATAAACTTTTGTCCACCAAAACCGGGGTTGACAGACATTATGCAAACAAGATCAACGTAATCGATTATATCTTCAAGAACATTAACCGGGGTGTGCGGATTTATTGCTACCCCTGCCCTACATCCTAATTCTTTTATTGCACCAAGAGTGCGATGAAGATGTGTGCATGCTTCATAATGCACCGTTATGTTTGCTGCACCAGCATTTTTAAAATCCTCCAGATATCTGTCAGGATTCATAATCATCAGATGCACATCCAAGGGCTTGGTCGCATATCTATTAATTGCATTTAAAACAGGGAAACCATAGGAGATATTGGGAACAAACATCCCATCCATAATATCAATATGGAACCAGTCGGCCTCACTTTGATTGATCATGATAATATCCTTTTGCAAATTGGCAAAATCGGCAGAGAGTACTGAAGGGGCGATTAAATGGGTCATGGGATAAATCTACAGTTTTGGAAGATACTTACGAAGACTAAGTAAGAAGTACTAGAGACCTTCTTCAGTTATCTTTTTTATTTTTTTGAGCTCAATTATATCCAGTCGATCCTTTATTCTGTTGGCCGACTTTTTCGAGTCAATTAAATGATTAATATGAAGGAATGGCACTTCTACATCATATATAGAAGCAATTGATGCTAAGTTGTAATAATGGCTAAACGATTGCGTAAGTCCTTTTACGGAGGTCATGATATCCGTGAAGGTTTGTTGCTACGCCACCGATCATAATATATTTAAGATCGTCTTCAAAGGCGATTTTCCAAAAGCGGAATAGTTCTTCGTCGAAGACATCCATCGCAGATGATTATTCTGTATCAGGAAAGGGTTTATGTTTAACTGTTGTCTGGCGAAGCATTTGATTCATTTTCATAAGCTTAGTCATCATATGAAAGCGCTCGGTGTGAGATCTCATCAAGGCAGATTTCAGCAAGTCCATTTCAGCTTTTTCGTAATCTGCTGTTGGCTCCTTTAAAATAATATCCTTTTGTTTACTCATAACAGTGCAATTTACTACAATTGCTAAGAAAAAACAAAAACCTGACCAGATTACTCCGGTCAGGTTTAATAATATATCAACCTTCAAAATTAAGCTTCCGCAGGCTTATTCTCTTCTGGTCTTGGAGGACGTGGAAGTAATGCTTTGCGTGAAAGCTTTAGTTTTCCCTGTTTGTCTACATCCAGAAGTTTAACCTGTACTATATCACCAACATTCAGGACGCCATCCATAGTTTCGTGACGCGTCCAATCAATCTCAGAGATATGAAGAAGTCCGTCTTTACCAGGCATGATCTCAACGAAAGCGCCAAATGGCATAATCGTTTTAACCTTTCCTTCGTAAGTTTCGCCAACTTCAGGCCTTGCAGCTATAGCTCTGATACGGCTAACGGCCTTATCAATTGCTTCTTTGTTATCCGCAAAGATTTGTACGATACCAAGATTATCTTTTTCTTCAATAGCGATGGTAGCGCCAGTTTCGCGCTGCATTTCCTGAATGATCTTACCACCGGGACCTATAACAGCGCCAATGAATTCTTTATCGATTTTTAGGGTTACAATACGCGGTGCATGTGGTTTGTAATCTTCACGAGGTGCAGAAATGGTTTTCTTCATTTCATTTAAGATATGAAGACGTGCTTCACCGGCTTGCTTTAAAGCAGCGGTTAATACTTCCCATTTCAATCCATTGATTTTCAAGTCCATTTGACAAGCAACTATACCTGCTTCCGTTCCGGTAACTTTAAAATCCATATCCCCTAAGTGATCTTCATCACCAAGAATATCGCTCAAGATTGCATACCTGCCAGTTTTTTCATCAGTGATCAATCCCATTGCAATTCCTGAAACAGGAGCTTTGATTTTCACACCGGCATCCATCAGTGCAAGCGTACCTGCACAAACTGTTGCCATTGATGAAGAACCATTGGATTCAAGGATATCAGAAACGATACGGATAGTATAGGGGTTATCATCCATAGGGATAACTTTCTTTAAAGAACGCATCGCGAGGTTACCATGACCAATCTCACGACGGCCGGCACCACGGTTAGGGCGAACTTCACCTGTTGAGAAACCTGGGAAGTTATAATGCAAAAGGAATTTCTGGTATCCGTTAAAGAATGCACCATCAATCATCTGCTCATCAGATTTGGCACCCAAAGTAACAGTAGTTAACGATTGTGTTTCTCCTCTGGTGAATACTGCTGAACCGTGCGCAGATGGCAGGTATCCAATTTCACTCCAAATTGGGCGGACAGTACGTACATCCCGTCCGTCTAAGCGAATGCCTTCGTCGAGAACCAGGTTACGGATTGCGTCATATTGTACATCATGAAAGTATTTTTTTGCAAGAAAGCCGGTTGTATCATCCAGATCTTCACCTAAGGTGGCGATAAAATTCATCAGGATTGCACCGAATGCATCACCTCTTTCCTGCTTTCCTGAATTAGATTTCGCAACAGCGTAAACCTTATCGTATGTCACTGCATACACATTTTTTTTAAGCTCTTCATTATGAGATTCATGGGTGTACTCACGTTTCTTAGTCTTTCCGACCATTTCAGCAAGTTCTTTTTGAGCTTGAACCTGGATCACAATCGCTTTGTGTGCAAATTCAATAGCAGCAACCATATCCTCTTCAGAGATCTCATCAGCTTCACCTTCAACCATTACAATGTCATGCTCAGTTCCTGCGACAAGGAAATCGATAGTAGCTCTTTCCAGATCACTTAGATAAGGATTAATTACAAAGTTTCCATCAATACGTGCAACACGTACTTCTGAAATCGGGCCGTTAAACGGAATATCGGATACAGCAATCGCTGCAGATGCTGCAAGTCCCGCAAGACAATCAGGCATGATATTTTTATCAGCCGAAATCAAAGAAATCATTACCTGGGTATCCGAATGATAATCATCGGGAAACATTGGGCGAAGGGCCCGGTCAACTAAACGTGAGATAAGAACTTCATGATCTGAAAGCCTTGCTTCACGACGTAAGAACCCGCCGGGAATACGTCCGGTAGACGCATATTTTTCCTGATAATCAACAGATAGTGGTAAGAAATCTGTGCCAGCTTTAGCACCTATTGTAGAAACAACAGTTGCAAGGAGCATCGTATCTCCCATTTTCACTACTACTGAACCATCAGCTTGCTTCGCTAGCTTTCCGGTTTCAATCTCGATCATACGGCCATCGCCCAGATCGAATACTTTTTTAATTGCGTTTTGACTCATTTGCTTTTCGTTGCGATGTACTTTTCCTCTTTTGAATACACCATCTTTTATATTTGGTTGTTTTTTCAACTAAAAAAGCCATCCCATAAGGATGGCTTCGCAATTTTCTGCTAAGATTATTTTATAATGTCTCTTAACTCTAATGCTTTGATAATCGCACGATACCTGTTGATATCTTTTTTGTAAAGATACGCAAGCAGGGCACGACGTTTACCTACAAGTTTCTGAAGAGATAATTGTGTAGAAAAATCCTTCTTGTTTTTTTTCAAATGCCCGGTTAAATGAGCAATACGGGAGGTAAATAATGCTACCTGCCCTTCCGCAGAACCTGTGTCTGTAGCACCTTTTCCGTGCCTGGCAAAAATGTCTGCCTTGTACTCTATACTTAAATACATTACCTGAATAATATTAAAGCGTGAATTGATTTGTTAATTGTTTGCAAAGATACAATTGATTGATGTAAATTGCAAGTGCGTTTTAGATACTGGATGTCTGGTACCTGTTGCGGGAGTTCGGCTACCTGTTGCCAGTTACCTGTTGCCTGACAGGATGCCTGAATCGGCAACTAATTACTTTTGAATTCCATCATTTTTAAGCGACGATATACATCTAGCCTGGTAACGGACGACTGATAACTGACAGCATTTCCTTTTCCCAATAATTACCCCGAATTTCGTCACACAATGGAAACTCCCAAAACCTACAGCAGCTTCAAAACCGAATTTAAAGTTCGTCCCGATGATATTGATATGTTCAACCATGTACATAACAGCACGTATTTTGACTACGTTCTTGCGGCCAGGTACGAACAAATGGAGGTGTGTTATAAAATGCCAATGGAAACTTTCCTCGAGCAAGGGTATGGCTGGGTGGTAAGAACTGCTTATGTCGACTACAAACGGCCTTTAGGGTTGGGAGATACTTTCAGTGTTGAAACTGGAATTGAGACTATCAATCCCAAAGGTGCGAGGGTTAAATTTGAAATTGTTAATCTCAAAACCCGAAAAGTATCCTGTGATGGATGGTTTGATTACGTTATGATCGTTACTAATACCGGAAAAGGAGTGAAAGTGTCGGAGGATATGATACGTAGGTACTCTATTTAATAAGTCATCGGTAAATGTCAGTGAACGTTTTCGGCTGTTCCCCGATTTATTCGGGGATCTCGTGACGACACGCGGCCTCCAGCCGCTGTGTCGACAAACCTATCTCGCTTGCATAAATCTTGCAATCGAATACAGCTCCGCTGAGGTTTAGAACCCAGATTGTTTGAAATGTGTTGAGGACGCGAGCTGCGCCGCTATCGGGTCTCTAAAGCTTTTTCAATTAACTCCCCATAAAATTCCCCAATAACCATTCCTGCTGCCTTTACCTGCTGAGGAATGAAACTTTGAGCTGTCTGGCCGGGTATAGTATTAATCTCTACAAAGTAAAATTTGCTGGTCTCATGCTGCAAGAAGTAATCGATTCTTACCATCCCGCGGCAATTAAGCTTGATGTAAACGTCCTTTGCAATGCGTTCAACATTCGCTTTCTCCTCTTCACTCATTCTTCCCGGTGTAATTTCCTCAGTTGCGCCCGGGGTATATTTAGCTTCAAAGTCAAAAAAGTCATTAGAAGGAATCACTTCGGTAGCGGGCAGGACGGTAATTCCGTTTTTCCCCTCATAAACACCCACTGAAAATTCTCTCCCATGGATAAACTCTTCGACCAGCACCTGAGTATCTTCCCTGAAAGCCTTATCGAGCGCCGAAGGGAGCTCTTCTGAAGTTTTTACTTTACTCATTCCAATGCTACTGCCGCCGTTATTTGGTTTGATAAATAAAGGTAGCTTAAGGTTAGTAAGTAATATAGTGGGGGTTTTTTCTGAGTTTTCAAATAACTGTATCGATTTAGCAATATGAAGTTCCGGAATCCCGTTTACTATTGCTTTCGAATACCCCTTATTCATAGTAAGTGATGAAGTAAGGGCATCACAACTTGTATAGGGAATATCAAGCATATCAAAATACCCCTGAAGTTTTCCGTCTTCTCCGGGCGAGCCGTGAAGCATAATAAAAACGACATCAAAAATTATCTTGTTTTCACCAGGTTTGATACTAAAATCATTCCGGTCGACTGGGTATTTTATTTGGTATTCATCTTCATAATACCACTCATCCTTGAGTATCACAACCTTATATACTTCGAATTTCGTCTGGTCTATCTGCGACTCCACAAATGCGGAGCTTTTAATGGAAACAACAGACTCACCAGTAAATCCGCCTGTTACTAATGCTACTATCTTCTTCATTGCCCCAAATATATTGTAAAAATCATTCGCACTCTAAGCGTGCTTTATTTTTATCTTCGGTATTGCCTAATTTTGAATTATTTTTGGAATCTAAATGCTGTTTAATTAAATAGCACGTTACTATAATGGAATATCAACATATTTAATAATAAGCAGCTTTAATGGGCAAATTTTTTGATTACTTAAAAACCAAAACCTTTCGGAAAAATCTCATTATTGCTGCAGTTTCAATTATCGCATTTCTGCTGTTCATTTTCTACAGTCTCGGTTTTTACACCCATCATGGTGAAGGAATGCCGGTTCCAAAGCTTAAGGGGCTAAGCATCGGGAGGGCAATCGAACTTCTGGAAGCCGAAGGATTAAGATATCAGATCAACGATTCAGTTTATCTTATCGACAAAGAACCTGGTATAGTAGTAGAACAGGATCCGGATCCTAACACGAATGTGAAAGCTAACCGCACTATCTACCTCATTATTACCAGGGACGCTCCCAATATTAAGTTTCCCGACATTGCGGGCAAAACCTATCTGGAGGTGCGATCTATCTTAAACAATTACCAGTTAAAAGTTGGCGACACATCATATGTTTCGGATGTTGCCAGGGATGTTGTAATAAGTTCAGCCTTTGGAGGAAATATTATTTTGAAAGGCCAGCAGATACCCAAAGGATCAAGGGTAGACCTTGTATTGGGTGATGGCCTTGGCGCTAGTGAGGTAGATATTCCGAACTTGCTTGGCCTAAACCTTAACGAAGCCAGACTCTCGCTTTTAGGCTCCTCCCTAAGGCTGGGCGAAGTAAGTTTTGAGGGATCTGTCATTGACTCGGCTGGTGCAAAGATCATTCGCCAATTTCCTGCAATAAGTGATACTCTGAATAAGGTAAGTATCGGTACGCAAATTGATGTTGTCTTAAGCAACTAAAAAAGCTATGAATATTTCCGCAGCGGACTTTAATTCAAGTTATAAGGAAAACAATTCCCTGACAATTATAGATGTACGGGAAAAGCTTGAATTTGATACATTTAATCTGGGAGGTACTAATATTCCTCTTGGTACGCTTATTAGCGAAATTGAGGACCTTGAATATAGCAAAGACGAAGAAATTATAGTAATCTGCCAGCACGGCTTGAGGAGTGAAACTGCCAGGCAGATTTTATCCCAGAAAGGATATATAAACGTCCGAAACTTGAACGGGGGTTTATTGGCAATGCAGAAACTAAAATCACAAACATCATTAAGATAGAATGACCGCAGTTACAACAAATAAAACTAGTTTGAAATTAAAAGGCTTAATTGCTTTGGGAATAGTTTTTATCATCATGCTGGCCGGAACAGCTTTTAATTATTATCTTAAATATTTCGGTCCCAATGTTACAGATAACACAGATTATCTTTACATCAAAACCGGTTCCAATTTTGATGATGTTTACAATACGATCAAAACAGACGGCATAGTTAAAGACGATATTTCCTTTCTGAATGCTGCAAATAACATGGAATACCCTAAAAGTGTTAAACCCGGTAGATATCCTTTGACAAAAGGAATGAGCAACCGTTCTTTTATCAATATGCTGAAAGCAGGAAACCAGGAGCCCGTTAAAATATCATTTCAGAACGTGAGGTTAAAACAAACCCTTGCCGGCATGGTTGCAAAAAAACTCGAAACTGATTCTGCATCAATAGGGAGATTATTAGACTCTGCAGGTTTCGTAGAAAAGTATGGTTTCAATACTGACAATGTATATACCATGTTCATCCCGAATTCTTATGAAGTATACTGGAATACTTCAGCGGAAAAGTTCTTTACGAGAATGCACGACGAATATAAAAAATTCTGGACACCCGAGCGTAAAAGCAAAGCGGAAAAGATAGACCTAACTCCTGCCGAGGTAAGTGTTCTGGCATCTATTGTAGATGGAGAGGCTCTAATGGATAAAGAGATGCCGACGATTGCGGGCCTTTATATGAACCGGTTAAAAAAAGGGATGAAGCTTGAAGCTGATCCGACTGTTATTTATGCTGCAAATGATTTTTCAATTCGGAGAGTTCTGAACAAACACCTTCGGATCAGCTCGCCATACAATACCTATATGAACACAGGCCTTCCACCAGGGCCGATTGGCATGCCAAGTATTAATGCTATTGATGCGGTGCTCAATCATTCAAGCCATAATTATATTTATATGTGTGCAAAAGAAGATTTTTCAGGTTATCATAACTTTGCAATGACTTTGACTGAACACTCCAGAAATGCAAGGAAATTCCAGCAGGCATTGAACGAGCGAAATATCAAGAAATAATGTTTGTTCATTCAACTAAAATCCGGGTACGCTATGCCGATACAGACCAAATGGGATATATGTATTACGGAAATTACGCGGAATTCTACGAGGTTGGCCGTGTAGAAATGCTGAGGAGCCTGGGACTGACTTATAAATCGATGGAGGAATCCGGAATAATTATGCCGGTTACCGAGCTTAAATGTAAATACATCAAACCGGCTTTCTATGACGAAGAAATCACTGTAAAAGTTTTAATGGAGCGTATGCCGGCAGTGAGGATCCATTTCAAATACGAGTTATCGAACGAAAAAGAAGAATTAATAAATCTTGGCGAAACTACACTGGTATTTATCAGACAGGAAAATAATCGGCCATGCTACCCTCCCGACGATTTTTTGAATAAGCTTAAAGTTCATTTTAATTAAATCTATGATCTGGCTGCATAAATTACTTTTGAGACTAAGACCTTATTATCTGCTTATCGAGTGGACTAAGGTGATGATCCTGCCAGGTTTTAGCCCGTTGCCAGTATATACCGTAGCAAGCTTCTTTTTCATGGAAATAGGAAAAGACGAACTTATAAATAAAGCTTCTTCCCTCGCTTACAACTTTATGCTGGCCATTTTTCCGGCTATAATTTTTATTTTTACCTTAATACCTTATATTCCAATACCTGGTTTCCAGAATCAGTTGATGGAACTCATTGCCCTTGTTTTACCGCTGGAGGCGTATGAAGCGGTTAAAACAACTATGATGGATATAGTAAATAACCAGAATTCGCAATTGCTTTCTTTTGGTTTTATTCTAGCCTTGTTTTTTGCAACCAATGGGGTACATACGCTGATGCAGGCGTTTAATAAGTCATCTCTTCTTATGGAAACCCGTCCATGGCTTAAACAGCGCCTTGTAGCAGTTTACCTTACTCTTCTGATATCATTCGCACTAATTTTCGGTTTGATCATTATGACCATTGGAGAATATGTATTCGGCATGCTACAAACAGAATTGCGTTTTAAAGACTCTTTTTGGGTGCACCTCGTCAATACAGGGCGCTGGTTTATCCTGATAGTTGTTTACTTCGTTACGATATCACTTTTATATCGCTATGGCCCTGCCCATCCTAAAAAATGGAAATTCTTTAGTGCAGGTTCATGGATGGCAACAATCCTCGCCATTTTTACTTTTTGGGGATTCTCCTACTACATCAACAATTTCGGGAACTACAATAAACTTTACGGATCAATCGGTACCCTAATTGTCCTCATGATCTGGCTGTATCTTAACTCTCTTATTATCCTCGTAGGATTTGAATTAAACGCCAGCATAGATCTTTCCAAACGGAGTATCCGGATTGTTAAGCCGAAATTTAATACGTTCAAAGCAGCACCCCCGATCGTGGAGAAACTGGAAAGTAAAACATAGTTTCTAACAGGACTTTTTTAAAAAGATAAAGCCTGATAGTAAGCTACCAGGCTTTATTTATTTGTAAGAATTTAATAATTTTATATAGTATTCTTCTTGCTCAGGTGCATTACCAAATATGCTGATATAATAGCCTGCTTTAAAAGCCGCCGACATTTAACCTTCCGCCGGTTAAACACTTACCATTTAAAGAGGCAGTATTAAGAGTTGTAGTTAAAATAGCATTCTTAATTTGTGATGCTGACGCTGACGGATTTGAGGATACATACAATGCGACCGCACCAGTGACATGCGGTGTTGCCATAGAAGTTCCACTATAGCTACCATAAGAAGAAACTATTTTCCCTTTACTACTTACCGGTAAGGTAGAGGTAATTGCGGAGCCGGGAGCACCCAGATCTACAGTTTGGAGACCATAATTGGAAAAACTAGAAATGCTACCATCCTTTACAATTGAGGCCACTGCGATAATGTTCTCACTTGTATATGAAGATGGATATCTAATGGTTACATCATTATTAGTTCCATCATTTCCTGCCGCAGCAATAAACAAAATATTTTGTAAACCGGCTCTATCAATAGCGTCTTTTAAAGCCTGGGAAAAGCCACCTCCGCCCCAGGAATTATTAGTGGCAGGAAGATTAAGAGCATGTCTTACTTTTAAGTC